>JADLHO010000137.1 GCA_020848735.1 Planctomycetota bacterium
GCGTCGTCGCGCGTGGCGCAGATGTCGCGGAACGCCTCGGCGAGCGTGGCGAGGTTCTTCTCGACGCCGACGCGCCCGACATAGACGAACTTCACCACGTCGGTCTCGTTGCCGATCCCATAGCGTCGCCAATAGCCGACCACGCGCTTGGCGGGGTCGAAGCGCCGCAGGTCGACCCAACGGTCGAGGATGAGCAGCTTGCGATTGCGCAGGCCGCGATCGTGCAGCAGACGGGCGATGAACTGCGACGGCACCACGACCTCGTCGACCGAATGGTAGAAGAGGATCATGTACTTCCAGGTCAGGGCCTCCAGGCTGATGTCCTGGGTGTAGTTCTCGACGTATTCCGGGAAGCTGGTGTGGTAGGTGGAGGACGTCTCGATCTGCAGCAGCTTCGCGGCGAGCAGGGCGGCCAGGCCGATCGTGCCCGGCGTGCTGATCTGCATCTTCGTGAAGCCGGACTCCTGGAGGTACTTGAGCAGCTCCAGGAAGGGGGGCAGACGCAGCTTCAGGCCCTCGTACTCGGGGAGGTCGAGGTCGACGATCGAGGCGAAGATGCGGAGCTTGCCGGAGGCGACCAGCTCCGCGATCTCGGGTTGGCGGAGGACCTCCTCGCGTTCGCTTGCGGAGAGGCAGGTCACGACGGTGAAGTCGAGGTCGCGCCGCGTGGCCTCGTCGATCATGCGGCGGATGCTGCGCGACACGCCGTTGATCTCGAAGAAGGTGTCGGTGACCAGGACGAGCCGATTGCGCTCCGCGATGCGGAACGCCTTGCGCACGTCGCGCACGATCTGCCGGTCCGAGCTCTGGTGGAAGTAGGAGAGGAAGTACGGCAGCGAGACGAAGAGGTTCGAGGAGACGAGCGCGACGACCTCCTTGATCACGCAGATCAGGTTCTTCGAGTTCGCGCGGCGGATGCGCTCGACATAGCGCGCGAAGATCCGGTTCACGAGCGCGCTGACCACCGCGAAGATGCGTTCGTCGGTGCGGGTGGCCGCGGCGAGCGTCCGCCGGAACTCGGCGTCGGCGAGCAGCGCGTGCGCCTCGGCACCGAGGAGCTTCTCGAACGGATGGTCCGTGCCGCGCAGCCGCGACGCCCGGTGCGCGAACACGGTGTGGACCCACGTGCGTGCGCCGAACGCGAGCTTCCGGTGGAGCGGCGTGCGGTTGGACTCGAACACGAAGCCCAGGAGGGAGTTGATCGGACCGCCGATCGAGACGCCCTTCTTCTGCTCGGCGCGGTTCCGCGGCTTGGCGCCGTCGTAGAGCAGCTTGACCATCGCGTGCGCGAGGGTCACCGGGCCACCGTGGGCCCCGTCCGGCCGGGTCTCACGGCGGCGGATCGACTCGATCACGTCGTTGGCCCGCGGAGCCCGGTCCTTGGGGAACGTGAACTCGGTCCAGGTGCGGCCGGGATTGATGCCGGAGTGGTCGTCGGAGCCGGCGACGAAGGCCTTCAGCCAGGGGGTCGTGCCGTGCGGTGCGAGCTTGTGCTTCTCCGCGAGGCGCAGGATGCGCTCGCGGTCGAGCGATTCGATCAGGCGGACGGTCAGTTCGTTGAGGGAGCGCGTGCGCGTGCCGTTGCGCACCTCCAGGCACTCGAAGAGCAGCAGCGCCTTCTCGATGTGCTCGAGGGACAGCGCGCCCTCGCGCCCATAGGGGCGGTTCTGCGTGCTCATCAGCGGATGCGTCATGAAGTACGCGAGCTTGTTCCCGGCCGCGGAGGAGTCCTCCGCGGCGATCTGCGCGTCGCAATAGGCGAGCATCTCATAGAGATTGCGCCGCAGCCGGTTGATCTCTCCGAACTGCGCCTCGGTGATGTTCGCGACGGTCACATGGATGTTGCAGCCGTCCTCGGGGAACGATGCGGTCATCTCCGCGCTGATGAACACGTCGGGGAGCCCGGCGGCCAGCATCTCCCGCACGCCGTCGATCGAGTTGTGATCGGTGAGCGTCACGAGCGTCATCCCCTGACGCTTGAGCGCGTGGTACGTCTCGATGGGGTCGGAGTACGACTCGGGGATGGCGAACGTATTCGCGGCGTAGTAGTCGGTGACGTTCGACGCGTACGAGTGCAGGTGGAAGTCGATCTTGCCGGTCGCCCAACGGGACATGGTCGGAGCCTCCATCGCGATGTGGTCGGATCGCCGGACCCCGCGGCAACGACGGACGCGTGCCACGGATCAGGCCTGCGCGTGGGGCGCCGCCTGTGAGCCGCCGATGGCGAGGGGATCCTCGGGCGCTCCATGCAGTGCCGACGTGGACCCGTTCAAGATCCCGCGAATCGCGGCCGCCGCCTGCGTTCCCAGCAACGGTGAAAGAACTCCGTTGATGTGGGCTTGAGCTCCCCATGACCTCGATCGGCACCTTCTTGACGGACGAACACCGCACCTGCGACGCGCAGCTGGCCGCGCTCGAGGAGCAGGCTCAGGCGGGGGATTGGGTCGCCGCACAGGCGACGTGGAAGGAGTTCGAGAGCACGACCCTCCGCCATTTCCGGCGCGAGGAAGACGTGCTCTTCCCGGCCTTCGAGGCGGCGAGCGGTGGGCCGCACGGGCCGACGGTCGTGATGCGGATGGAGCACGAGCAGATCCGCGCCGCGCTCGCGGCCCTCGCGGGCGCCGTGCAGGGTCGCGATGCGCGTCGCGTGCTGGAGCAAACGGACACGCTGATGATCCTGATCCAGCAGCACAATCTGAAGGAGGAGCAGATCCTCTATCCCCTGTCCGAACAGCTCGTGCCCGACGGACCGGGGATCCTCGCGGCGATGCGCCGCGTCGAGGGCGGGAGCGCATAGCGGGTCGCCGATGCGCGAACTCGTCCTCGATGCCCAGGAGCTCACGCCACCCGAACCGATGCGGCGCGTGCTCGAGCTCCTCGCGGGACTCGGTCCCGACGAGTGCGTCGTCTTCCGTCATCGACACGCGCCGCTGCCGCTCTATCCCCTGCTCGCGGAGCTCGGTTTCCGGTACCGCGAGCGGCCGGGCGTCGACGCAGCGGTGGAGGTCGTGATCTGGCGTGGGGACGTCGAGCCCGCGCCATGAAGCCGGTGCCGCTCGCGCTCGACGGGCTGCCGCCCTTCGCGGTCCCGTTGCGGTACTTCCTCACCGCACCCGTCTTCGGCGTGCTCGCCGGAGCGCTGCTCCTGGTCGAGGGCGAGGCGGCCGTCGCGACGCGTTGGTCGCCGGCGATGCTCGCGCTGACGCATCTCCTCACGCTGGGGTGGCTGGCCATGGTGATCGTGGGCGCGCTCTACCAGGTGGTACCGGTGCTCGTGGGGCGAGCCTTGCCCAGGACGACGCGCATCGCCCCGCTCGTGCACGGCGGTCTCACGCTGGGCACCGCAGCCCTCGCCGCCGGCTTCCTCTTCACCTCACGCACGGCGTCGATCCTCGGCATGACCGCCCTCGTGGTGGCATTCGGGATCTTCCTGCCGGCACTCGCGCTGCGCGTGCTCGCGCGCGGTCGCGGCGGCGACGCGATCTTCACGCTGCGATTCGCCGTGCTGTCGATGCTCGCCACCGTGTCGCTCGGTGTGGCGATCGCGAGCGGCTTCGCCTGGCCGGAGCTCGGCCTGGCGGCGCGCGTCTGGACGGACACCCACGTCCGCTTCGGCCTGCTCGGCTTCGTCTTCCTCCTCATCGCGGGCGTGAGCTTCCAGGTGGTGCCGATGTTCCACGTCACGCCGCCCTTCCCGCCGCTGCTGACGCGCACGCTCGGGCCGCTCGTCTTCCTCGCGCTGCTCGTGCGGGCGATCGCGAGCTCGCCGTCCGTCGCGCTGTCCGCGAACGTGCTCCTCGCGCTCGGTTGCGCGGCCCACGCGTTCGCGCTGCTCGCCGTGCTCGCGCGACGCCGTCGTCGCCGCGAGGACGCGACGGTCCGGGCCTGGCAGATCGCAGCGCTCGCCCTGCTTGTCGCGACGGTCACGACGCTCGTGATCCCGTCGCACGACGCCATCCTGCCCGCCCTGCTCTTCCTGCTCGGGTTCGCGAGCACGGTCGTGCTCGGCATGCTCGCGAAGGTCGTGCCCTTCCTCGCCTTCACGCACCTGCAGCGGCGGGTGCTCCGCACGCCGGCAGCCATCCCTCTCCTGCCGACGATGGACGGGTTCATCTCCCCGCGCGCGGCGGGTGCGCAGCTCGTGGTCCATCTCGTCGCGGTCCTCGGCGCCGTGGTCGCCGCACACGAACCGCGCTTCGTGCGCCTCGCCGGCGCGGCGCTGGTGCTCGACTTCGCGGTGCTCGAGGGGCTCGTGCTCGTGGCGGCGCTGCGCTATCGGCGGGCCGACGCGGCGATCGGACGCGTGATCGCGCGCCCCGGCGGATTGGATCACGCCGTGGCTCCCGTCTTGCCGCCCGAATAGTCTCCGCACGACTCCGTTCTGGCGGCCCGCTCCGGCGGCTGCCCCGCCCGGGGACTGCACGCGAAAGGCCCGAGCTTGGCGACCACGAACCCGACACCTGCGACCGCGATCCTCCGCCTGCGGCGGCGGATCCACGTCGGCTGGGCGCTGCGGCAGGGTTCGCACGCGGCGTTGTGGATCGCGATCGGACTGGTCGCGGGAGTGGGCGTCGCGCGGCTCTTCGGATTGGTCCTCATCCCCACGCCGGTCTGGGCGGTCGCCCTGCCCGTGCTCCTCGTGCCGGTCTGGTGCCTCGCGAGCAGGCGCCTGCCTGCCCGGTCGGTGCTGGCTGCGCACCTCGATCGCCGTGCCGGGGCCCACGGTCTCGTGATGCTCGCCGTCGAGCGGGACGTGGGGGAGTGGCGCGACGACGTGACGCAGCGCCTCGCCGCACTCGAGCTGCCGGCCGTGGATCTCGCCCGGCCCGTCGCCCGCTTCGGCCTCGCCGGGGCGATGGTCGCCGGTCTCGCCTTCCTGCCCTTGCCGCCCGCGACGCGCTCGGCGCCGCGCCCGGCGGCGATCCAGGCGGCGCTCGAACGTGCGCGCGAGGAGATCCGCATGTCGGCGGCGGCCGAGGAACTGCGGCCCGACGACGCGGCGGCGCTCGACGCGCGCGCGCGCGAGCTCGAGGAGCGGCTCGTGCGGGGCGATCCGGTGCTCTGGGCAGACGTCGACGCGGTCGAGGAGGCGCGCCGCCAGCACGAGGCGGCGCAGTCGACCGATGCCGCGCGGCTCGCCGCGGGCGCGAGTGCGCTCGCGGAGAAGCTCGACGGCGAGGGCGTGCCCGATGCCGGCGAACTCGCGGAGATCGCCCGGCTCGCGGCGAGCCTGGGTCTCCTCGAGGACCTCGCTCCCGAGCTGAAGGCCGTGCTCGAGAAGCTCGCGCGACACGCGGAGAACACGCGCGAGACCGGGATCCCGCACCCGACGCTCGACCCGCAGCTGCTCGAGAAGCTCGGCATCGATCCGAAGGACCTCGCGCGCCTCGCCGAAGCGCTGCAGCAGATGGGCGGCGCGCGCCTGCGCCACCGGGCCGGTGGGGAAGCGCCGCCCGAGCTCGGCGCGCTGCGCGAGCTGCTCGAGCGCGAGGGCCGGCTCGGCGCTGCGCCGCAGGGCGGAGCGGAGCTGCCCGGGGCGCGTGGGGGTGAGGGCCCCTTCGATCCCACGCCGCGCGACGGTGGCGATGGTCAGGGCGGGGGGCGCGGCGGTCTCGGTCGCGGGCGCGGGGACACCGCGCTCGAGTACCGCGGCGACACCGAGCTCGACACCAGTCAGCTCCGCCCCGAGCGGCTCGCGCCGGGGCAGCCGATCCCGGATCGCTGGGAGGAACTGCGCGTGCTGCGCGCCGAACCGCGCGCCGAGGCCCGTCCGATCGAGGCCGGCGGCGGGACGGCCGCCGAGGGCGCCGGCCGCGCGACCTTCCACCGCGACCTCGCGCCGCGTCATCGCGACGCCGTGCAACGCTTCTTCTCTCCGACGAAGGAACCCAGGCGCCGCTGATCACAGCGCTGCGCGAGACGGCATACGCATGGATCCAGCCCTGCTCACACCGAACGAGGTCGCGAACGCTCGCGCGGCACTGCAACGCCTGCGCGACGGCATGGCCGCGGTCCTGCTCGGTCAGGACGAACTCGTCTCGCTCGTCACGATCGCCCTCGCGTCGCGCGGTCACGTGCTGCTCGAGGGTCTGCCCGGCCTCGGCAAGACCGAGCTCGTGAAGTCGTTGAGCAAGCTGCTCGGCCTCGGCTTCGGCCGCATCCAGTTCACGCCGGATCTGCTGCCGAGCGACGTCACCGGCGGCGCGGTGCTCGAGGAGAGCGGCGGCCGCAAGCACTTCGTCTTCCAGCGCGGACCGCTCTTCGCGAACTGCGTGCTCGCCGACGAGATCAACCGCGCATCGCCGAAGACGCAGTCCGCGCTGCTCGAGGCGATGCAGGAGCGGCGCGTGACCGTGCTCGGCGAGAGCCATCCCTTGCCGGCGCCGTTCTTCGTGCTCGCGACGCAGAACCCGATCGAACTCGAGGGCACCTATCCGCTGCCCGAAGCGCAGCGCGATCGCTTCCTCTTCAAGCTCGACGTGCCGCCGGTCGGCGCCGAGGTGCTCACGCGCATCGTGCGCGAGCGACGACGCGGTCAGGCACCGGAGAGCCACGCGGTCTTCGCCGCGGGTGAGCTCGATGCCCTGTTCTCCGCCGTCGACCGCGTGGCGCTGACCGATGGCGTGGCGGGTTACATCGCGCGCCTCGTCGCCGCGTCGGATCCGCGCAGCGAGGCCTGTCCGGAGGCGCTGCGCCCCTTCCTGCGCTTCGGCGCCTCACCGCGCGCGGCGATCGGCCTCGCGGAGGCGGGCCGTGCGAGCGCCTTGCTCGAGGGCAGGCCGAACGTCGACTTCGACGACGTGCAGCGCGTCGCGCCGAGCGTGCTCGCCCATCGCCTGGTTCTCGAGCATGCGGCGCGGCTCGAGGGCATCACCGCGCGCGAGATCGTCTCGCGGCTGCTCGCGGCGACCGACCCCTTGGGTCAGCCCCTGCCGGCAGGTGTCCGCGGATGAGCGCCCGGACTCGACGAGGTCTCGCGCGTCACGTGCCCGCCTTGCTCGCCGCGTGGTTCGTTCTCTTGTTGCCGATCGCCGCGTCTGCGCAGCAGTCGCAGCGCTTCTCGGTGCCGCTCACGCGCGATCAGGCCGGGCCGGCGATCGATCTCGAGGTCGTGTCGGTCATGGCCGCGCTGCGCTTCGGCGGCATGGGTTTCGTCCGCGTGCGGGCGCGCAACGCCGACGATCGCTCGCATCGCCTCGACCTGCGGCTGCGTGACGGCTGGGGGACCAACACCTTCGACGCCCGCGTCGAACTCGAGCTCGCGCCGCGCGGTCTCGCCACGGCGGTGCTGCCGATGCCGTTCTCCCCGCAATCGGTGACGCTCTGGGCCGCAGCCGACGGGCGCGAGGATCGCTACCTCCACCAGCTCCAATCCGACGGCGACGGCAGCGGGATCGGCGCGCTGGTGATCGGCTCGCCGTCCAGCGCCACGAACTGGCGGGCCTTCCTCGAGGCCAAGATCGTGGGCGCACGCGATCCGGGCCGGGCCGGCGCGATGGACCCGCGCAAGGTCGGGCAGCTGATCGCCCTGTCGGGCGACGACCTGCCTGACGACTGGCGACTGATCTCGGGCTTCGATCTCGTGATGCTCGACGCCGCCGCGGCCGGCTTGGATGCCGCGCGGGAGTCGGCCCTCGCCGATCACGTGCAGGCGGGCGGCGATCTCGTGGTGTTCGGCGCGGATGCGCTAGGCGCCGGTCCGCTGCGCGAACTGCTCGAGTCGGGCCGCAGCGGCTTCGGCCGCGTGCTGTCGATCGATCGCGCCGATTGCGCGCGCCTGCCGGAAGGCCCCGCCGAGGCGGCGGCCGAGCGCCGCTTCCTCGCGTTCCTCGGCGACGGGGATCACCCGACGCTGAGGCGTCCGCTCGACGGCATCTCGGGACCGCTGCCGTCCAGCGCGATGTCCGCGCTCGAGATCCTCGGCCTCGGCCGGGTGCCGCTGCGCGGCTTCTTCCTGCTGATCCTCGGCTACGCGGTCCTGATCGGCCCGGTGAACTACTTCTGGTGCCGGCGCCGCCGGCGCATGCCGCTGATCGTCGTCACGACCGTGCTGCTCGGCGTGACCACGACCGCGCTGATCCTCGCGTGGGGACTCTTCGCGGAGGGCTTCGGCGTCAAGCAGGCAGAGCGTTGGTTCACGATCCTCGACCAACCGCGGCGCCATGCGGTCGCCTGGGGCACGCGCACGCTCTACGCCGGGTTCGCGCCGGGCGAGCTGCGGCCGCGTGCCGGCACCTGGACCTGGTGTTCCGACGTCAATCCTTACGTCGCGCGCGGTGAGCACGTCTTCGCCCCGCGTCTCGACGGCACGCTCGGCGGCGAGCTCGTGCCCTCGCGCAAGCCGACCACGCTCGTGAACGTGGCGGTCGGACCCGAGCGCGCGCGGCTGCGCTTCCGTCGCGTCGGCGAGGCCCGCGAGGTGCTCGCCGACGGCACGTTCGTCCCGCTGGGCAACCAACTCGTGCTGCGCGACCTCGACGGACGGTGGTGGCTCGCCGGCGAGGACTCACGGCTCACGCTCAGCAACGAGTCCGAGGTGCGCCGCGCGATCGACCGGATCCTGCGCGCCGGCGAGGTGCCGAGCGACACCACGCGGTCGTTCCAGATGCACCTCGGCATCCCGATGTCGGCCACGCCGTCGACGGAGCTGGCGAACCGGCTCCTCGAGGCCGGGCGCGGCGACGACGGCGAGGTGCTCGCCCCCGGCACCTACCTGGCGCTCGTCCAGTCGGCACCGGGCATCGACGAGCTCGGGATCACCGCGGATCAGGTCCTGACCAAGGCGCACCTCGTGCTCGGCCGCATCGGCCAGGAGGACATCGTTGACTGACACGATCCTCGAAGTGCGGGGGCTCGTCCGGAGCTTCGGCAAGGTGCGCGCGGTCGACGACGTGAGCTTCACCGTCGGCCGTGGGCAGATCTTCGGCTTCATCGGGCCGAACGGCGAGGGCAAGACCACGACCATGCGGGTCCTCGCGACCCTCGACCTGCCCGACGCGGGGGATGCCTTCGTCGACGGCCACTCGGTGCTCGTCGAGCCGCGTCGCGCGCGCGAACGCATCGGCTTCATGCCGGACAAGTTCGAGCCGTACCAGAACCTCAGCGTCACGCAGTACCTCGACTTCTTCGCGCGCGCCTACGGACTGCGCGGCCGCACGCGGCTCGCGCGCATCCGCGCCGTCTCGTCGTTCTGCGGTCTCGACGAGTTCGCCGATCGTCCCTCGACGGGGCTCAGCAAGGGCATGGGCCAGCGCCTGCACCTCGCGAAGACGATGCTGCACGACCCGGCGTTGCTCGTGCTCGACGAGCCCGCCAACGGGCTCGATCCGCGTGCGCGCATCGAGTTCCGCGCGTTGCTCGCCGAGCTCGCGGCGACCGGCAAGAGCGTCCTGATCTCGTCGCACATCCTCGCGGAGCTCTCCGAGACCTGTCACGGCGTCGTCGTGATCGAACGTGGACGCCTGGTCGTCACGGGCGCGATCTCGGACATCGCGAAGCAGGTCAAGGAGCAGGACGAGCGCATCCTCGTGCGCGTGCTCGGCGACAGCGCCGCCGCGGAGCGCTTCTTCGCGGCGCAGCCGTTCGTGCGCGAGGTGATCCCGGTCGACGGGCGCCTCGAGCTCGTGTTCCAGGGCGGCGACGACCAGGCCGCCGACATGCTCGCGCGCGCGATCGGCGCGGGGCTGCGCATCGTCGAGTACGTCGCGCGCGACGTCGACCTCGAGGAGATCTTCATGCGTGCGACCCAAGGGAGGCTGCAATGAGTGCGAACGAAGAGACCGCAGCGCCCGCGACGTCGACCGACGAGCCCTCGCTGCTCGAGCGCTGGTCGGATCGGGTGAATCCGATCCTCATCCGCGAGCTGCACCAGTCGCTCGGCGGGCGCGTGTTCCTCGGCACGCTGTCGCTGGCGTGTTTCGCGATCGTCGCGCTCGCGTTGATCTTCATGTGGGCCGCCCCGCAGTCGGGCTCCGGCGGGCGCGATCTGCTGGCCGGCTGTGCCGCGTGTCTGGCGGCGCTCTCGCTGATCCTCGTGCCGATGCAGGCGTACTCGAGCACGCGCGCGGAGGTCAGCGGCGGGACCGCCGAACAGCTCCTCATGACGCGGCTGCGCCCGCGTCGCATCGTCCTCGGCAAGCTCGGCGCCGGGCTCCTGCAGTTCGGGATGTTCCTCGCGGTCTTCGCGCCGCTGATCGGCATCACCTACCTGCTGCGCGGCGTCGACGTTCCCACGATCCTCGTCCTGCTGGTCTTCGCCGTGCTCGCCTCGGTCACCGCGGTCGCCTTCGCGACCGCGATGGCGACCGTGGCGTCGTCGCGGCCGATGCAGAACCTGATCCAGGCGCTGACGATCACGACGCTCGTCGTCTGCGGCATGTTCGGCATCGCCGGCGCGTACGAGCTCGTGCGCGAGCTGTCGCAGGTGGTGCGGATCCGGGAGTTCTGGCCCTTCTTCGCCTCGATCGTGATCTCGTTCGTCGCCGGCATCGTGCTCTGCGGGATGATCGCGTCGGCGTCGCTCGCGCACGGCTACGAGAACCGCTCCTCGGGCTTCCGCGCGTTCGCGTTCGTGATCGTCGCCCTGATCGCGCCCTGGTGCCTGTTGTTCATGCAGGTCGGCGGAATCGACGAGGCGCCGGGCTTCGTCTCCGCGTCGTTCGCCGGGATGCTCGCGCCGTTCTGGCTCTGGGCGAGCTGCGAGGATCCACCGCTCTCGCCGCGCGTGCGCGCCTTCGTGCCTCGCAACGCGCTGCTCGCGTGGGTCGCCGCGCCCTTCCTCCCGGGCGGACAGCGTGGCTTCGTGTTCGCGGTCATGCTCGCCCTGCTCGGCGTGGCCGTGGGGCTGGGGACGCCCCTCCTCGCCGGACAGGTCGCCGACCGGAACGCGCGCGACGTCTGCATCATCGCCTGGAGCTACACGGTGTTCTACGCGGCGATCGCGCGGCTGCTGCGTCTGCGCGGTCGTCGCGGGCGCGCGCGCTCGGTGCTGAACTTCGTCGTCACGCTCGCGATCGCCGTGATCGTGCCCCTGCTCATCGTGATCGTCGAACTCCTGGTCGACGGCAATGTGCGTTGGCACTGGGGGCACCTGACGAACCCCATCTACACGATCGATCAGATGTACCGCTGGCGCGACCTGCCGATCGGACTCGCGATCGGCGCGGGCGTGGTCGCACTCCTCGTCGGCATCCCGAGTGCGCTGGCCGGCTTCGACGAAGTGCGACGCGCATCGAAGGAGCGGAGGGCGCGTGCGTCCGGAGTGTGACGCGGAGGCCCGACGCTGGAAGCTCGCGTTGCCGCGGCGCGTGCTGCACGGCGTCGCCGGTGACCTCGCCGCGCGTGGTGCGGGCGCCTCGCTGGAGTTCGAGGCGCATCGCGAGTGGGCGGCCGGCGACGATCCGCGGCGCATCGACTGGCGCGCGTTCGCGCGCACCGATCGGCTGCAGGTGCGCGTGACCCGCGCCGAGGTCGCGCCGGCGCTCGACGTGATCGTCGACGTGTCCGGGTCGATGGCGCTCGATCCGCAGAAGGCACGCGCCACGACCGACCTGCTCGACGCCGTCCTGCTCTTCGGCCGCACGAGTGGTGCACGCCCGCGCGCGCTCCGCGCCGGCGGCGACGTGCTCCAGCCCGGCGAGACCCCCGTGTTCGGCGGTCGTGAGCGCGGTGTCGTGCCGCGCGCGCCGCTGCGCACGCGCTCCGTGCGGCTGTGCATCAGCGACTTCCTCTGGCCCGGCGATCCGAGCCCCGGGCTCGCGCAGCTCGCCGCCGGTGCCACGCATCTCTTCGTCGTGCAGTTGCTCGCGCCGTCCGAACTCGATCCGGAGCCGGCCTCGGCGGTCGCGCTCGTCGACTGCGAGGACGAGACGCGGCTCGATCTGCGTCTCGATGCCGCCGCACTCGCGGCCTACCGCGTGCGCCTCGAACGACACTGCGGAGCCGTCGCCGAGGCCGCGCGCCGCGTCGGCGCGAGCATGGCGCGCGCGGTCGCCGCGGAGCCGCGTGAGCTCTTCGCGCAGCTCGCGCGCGCCGGGATGCTGGAGCCCGCATGAGCCTGCTCTCGCCGCTCGGGCTGCTCGCCTTGCTCGCCGTGCCGGCGATCCTCGTGCTGCATCTCTACCGGCGACGACCGCAGGTGCGGCGCGTCTCGGCGGCCTTCCTCTTCGCGACGGGCGTGCCGGACTCCGACGCGGGGCGCCAGCGGATGCGGGTCCGCAACCAGGCCTCGCTCGTCCTCGAACTCCTCGCGGCGATCGCGATCGCGCTCTGGCTCGCGGAGCCGCGCTTCGGCATCAGTGCCGATCCCCGCACGCTCGTGCTCGTGCTCGACGACTCCGCGTCGATGCTCGCGCTCGGCGGCGACGGCCGGAGCGCCTGCGATCGCGCACGTGGAGCCGCGGTGGCGGCGCTCGACGCGTTGCCCGACGACACGCGCTTCGCGGTCGTCCGCAGCGGCACGCGTCCGGCGGTCCTCGCCGGGCCCAACGCCACGCGGGACGAGGCGCTCGCGGCGCTGCGCGGGTGGTTGCCGCGGCAGCTCGGCCACGATCTCGCGGTCGCGGTCGATCTCGCCGTCGAACTCGCGGGCGAGCGCGGCGACGTGCTCGTGCTCAGCGATGGCGATCCTGGCCCGCTCGCGTCGCGCGTCCGCCTGCTCGCCTTCGGCGAGGCCCGCGCCAACGCCGCGATCGCGAGCGCGCGTCGCCTGCGCCTCGAGGACGGCCGCGCGAAGGTGCTCTGCGATCTCGCCTGCTTCGGCGCGCTGCAGCGCGGCGTCGTGCGCGTGCTCGGTCCGGATGGACAGCCGCGCGCGGAGACCGCGATCGAACTCGAGATCGATGCGCCGAAGCACGTCGCGCTCGAGCTGCCCGATGCCGAGGAGCCGTGGCACCTGCAGATCGTGATCGGCGGCGACGCGCTCGCGATCGACGACTCCTGCGCCCTGCCTGCGCCGCTCCGCCGCGACGTGCGCCTCGCGAGCGCCCTCGATCCGGCGAGCGCGGCGGCGTTGGAGATCGAGCGCGTCGTCGCGGCCCTCGATGCGGTGACCCTCGTCGAGCAACAGGACGCCGACCTCTCGATCCGCAGCGCCGCGGGCGATGGAACGGGCCACGAGCTCGTCATCGCCGCGTTGCCCGGCGAGACCGATGCCTGGCTCGGGCCCTTCCTCGTCGATCGCCGCGCCGGTCCGGCGCTCGGCGTCACGCTCGATGGCGTCGTGTGGTCGGCCGGCCGTGGGCCCATGCCCGGCGTGCCCTTCGTGATCGCGGGCGAGCAGGCGCTCGCGAGCATCGAGCGCCTCGGCCGCGATCTCGTGCGCGTGCACCTCGACCTCGACCCCGCGCGCAGCAATCTCCAGCGCTCGCCCGACTGGCCGATCCTCCTGCAGAACATCGTCGAACTCGCGCGCGCGACGCTGCCCGGTCCCGAGCGCTCGATCGTCCCGGTCGGCAGCGCGGTGCGCTGGCGCGAGGCGCCGGTCGCGATGCGCATCGAGGGACCGTCCGGTGAGGAGGTCCCGGCGACGGGCACGCGCGAACGCTGGTTCGAGGCGCGCGAGCCGGGGCTCTACCGCGCGCTCGAGGGCGAACGCGTGCTGGGCCACCTCGCCGCCTGGTTCGTCGACCTCGGCGAGTCCGAGCTGCGCACGCGTCGCGCGTTCGAGCGGACACCGACGGCGGACGCGCCGGCCGTGGCGGAGCGCGTGGCGACCGGCACCGATCTCGAGCGACGCATCCTCGCGCTGCTCGCGATGCTCTTCATCCTCGGCGACGTGTTCGTCACGCGCGCGCGCACGGGCGGAGGCGCGGCATGAGCCTGCTGCATCCCGAAGCCCTCCTCCTGCTGATGCCCGCGGGCGTGTGGCTGTGGCGGCACTCCGTGGCGCGGCCCTTCGTCGTGGTGCTGCGCGTCCTCGCCGTGCTCGCCGCGGTCCTGCTGCTGGCCGAGCCCCGGCTCGAGTCCGGCGAGGAGGGCCGCGATCTCGTCGTGCTCGTCGATCGCTCGCGCTCGGTGGGGGATGCCGCGATCGTCCGCGCGCGCGAGGTCCTCGCGGAGCTCGGCAAGCGTGCGCTGGAGGGCGACCGCATCGCCGTGGTCGACTTCGCGCGCGATGCGTCGTTGCTCGCGCCGCCGGTCGATGCCCGACTCGCGCGGCTCGACGGTGCCCTGCGCGATCTCGACCGCGATGCCACCGACCTCGCGCAGGGTCTCGAGCGCGCGCTCGCCGCGATCCCGGCCGAGCGGCCGGGGTCGATCCTCGTGATCAGCGACGGCGAGAGCACGGGACGCGCACCCGCGGCCGCGGCGCGCGCGGCGCTCGCGCGCGGCGTGCGCATCGATGCGCTCCCGGCGCGGCGCAGCGGCGCGGATCTCGTCGCGATCGAATCGCTCGAGACGCCGGGCCAGGTCGCGGTGGGCGAGCCGTTCCGCATCGTCGCGTGGGTCCTCGGCGATGCCGAACGCGAGCTGCCCTTCGAACTGCGGCGCGGCGGCGAGCTCATCGCGCAGGGCACGCGCCGCTTCGCCGCCGGTGTCGATCGCATCGTCTTCCGCGACGTGCTCCGCGCGCCCGGTCTCGTGAACTACGAGCTGCGGCTCGAGGTCGCGGGCGATGCGCGGCCGGAGAACGACCGGGCGCGCGCGCCGGTGCGCGTGGTCGATGCGCCGCGCGTGCTCCTCGTCTCGCCCACCGGCCGTCGCGGTCGACTCGCCGATGCGTTGGCGAAGGCGCAGCTGCCGGTCGACGTCGTCGCGCCGGGTTCGGCACCGGTCGTGCGCGAGGGTCTCGATGCGTACGCCGCGGTCGTCCTCGAGAACATCGCCGCCGACGAGATGCCCGCGGGGGCGATCGAGGCGATCGCGAAGTTCGTCAGCGTCGACGGCGGCGGTCTCCTGATGACCGGCGGCGAGCGCGCGTTCGGACTCGGCGGCTGGCGCCTGAGTGCGGTCGAGGAGGTGCTGCCGGTGTCGATGGAGGTGCGGCAGGAGCAGCGTCGCTACGCGGTGGCCATCGCGATCGCGCTCGATCGCTCCGGCTCGATGATGGCGCCGGCAGGCACGGGGCTGACGAAGATGGACCTCGCCAATCTCGGCGCCGCGGCCGCCGTCGAGACGCTGTCGGCGATCGACGAGGTGGCGGTGATCGCGGTCGACTCCGCGCCGCACGTCGTCGTCCCGCTGGGCAACCTCGAGGACAAGGGTCCGGTGCTCGAGCGGATCCGCGGCATCGAGTCGGGTGGTGGCGGCATCTTCGTCGGCGTCGCGATCGACGAGATGGCGCGCGAGCTCGAGAAGGCGACCGTGCGCGCGCGCCACATGATCCTCTTCGCCGACGCGGCCGACGCCGAGGAGCCCGCGGGCTCGCTCGAGCTCCTGCCGAAGCTGAAGGCGGCGGGCCTGACCCTCTCCGTCATCGCGATGGGGACGGAGACCGACGGCGATGCCGCGCTCCTGCGCGATCTCGCGCGCCGCGGCGGCGGGCGATGCAAGTTCGTCGCCGAGGTGAAGGAGCTGCCGCGCGCCTTCGCGCAGGAGACGACCGAACTCGCGCGCTCGTCGTTCGTCGACGTCGTCACGCCGGTCGCCGTGCGCGGTGGCGTCGTCGTGCTCGGCGAGCTCGGACTCACCGCGTTCCCCTCGATCGGCGGCTACTCGATCGCGTGGGCGAAGCCGCGCGCGCAGGTCGCGCTCACGACGACCGACGAGACGCAGTCGCCGCTCCTCGCGACGGGCCAGGCCGGTCTCGGTCGCGCCGCGGCGTTCCTCGGCGAGGTCGACGGCCGCTACAGCGGCGAGCTCGGCACCTGGCCCGGCTTCACCGACTTCTTCGCGACGCTCGGACGCTGGCTCGCCGGCAGCACGGCGCGCGGCGAGCTCTGGGCGCAGCTCACGCGCGAGGGTCACGAGGGCGTGCTGCGCGTCGAGATCGGCGAGTCGGCGCAGAACCAGGTCGATCGCCTGCGCGCGGCGATGCGCGGACCCGAGGGCGTGGCGCCGCTCTGGCTCGAGCAGATCGACACGGGTCGCTTCGAGGCGCGCTTCCCCTTGAAGGGTGAGGACGTGCACCGCGCCGTCGTGCAGCTCGGCGATCGCGAGATCGCGCGCACGGCGCCGATCGCATTGCCCTACTCGCCGGAGTTCGAACCGCGCGCGGATGCGCGTGCGGGCGAGCATCTGCTGGGCGAGGTCACGACGACGACCCGCGGGCGCATCGATCCGCCGCTCGCCGAGCTGTTCGAAGGCAGTCGCGAGGCCCTCGGTTCACGACCGATCGGTGCCGCCGTCGCGTGGGCGCTCGTGGCGCTGCTGCTCCTCGAGATCGCGTGCCGTCGGCTCGAGCTCGGGCCTTCGCGTTGGCGTCGGCCGCGCGCCGCGGTCGTCGCCGCCGCGCGCAGCGCGCGGGCCCCCGCGCCGGTCGCCGCGAGCGCGCCCGCCGCGGCGGCGGCGAAGCCGGGGGGCGCGGCGCCCGTCGCGCCGCCCGTGCCCGCGGCGAAGGTCGAGACGGCGAGCGATCTCGGCGACGTGCTCGCGCGCGCGCGCCAGAAGTCGCGGCGCAGCACGCGTTGAGCGCGGCGTCGGCGCCCGCGCTCAGAAGCAGTTCGCGCCCGGCAGCGCCGCGGCCTGCGCGATCCAGCTCGCGACGAGCGCTTCGTCGATCGCCTCGCCCTCGTGGATGTGGAGATAGCGGACCTCGGCCTGCTTCGATGCCACGGGCGGCATCGGCGCGAGCGAGGTCCCGCGGAAGAAGGAGACCTTCACGTACCGCGTGATGCAGTGGTACGCGAGGAACCAGCCCGCACCTTCGACGCCGTAGAAGGGCGTGTTCCAGCGCACGGCCTTCTTCACCTGCGGCACCACGCGTTCGACGAGCGCATCGAGACGGCGACCGACCTCGCCCTTCCAGCCGGGCATCGCCGCGATGTAGGCCTGCACGGGTGCATCGCCGTCGGCCTTGCCGATCTGCGGATTGCCGCCCGAGAGCAGCACGGGTGCGGACTCGGCCGTCGTCTTCCGCGCGGGCTTCGCGCGCGTGGCCGGCTTCGCGGTGGTCTTCCGCTTCGCGGTGACCTTCCGCTTCGCGGTGCTCTTCGCCTTCGCGGCTTTCTTCGGCATGGGACGAGCTCTCGGAACCAGGGACCTGGGCAGACCGGCGAGCAGGATCCGTTCCTTGTCGGCCTTCTTCAATCGCTTGATGCGCGCCTCGAGGCGCAGGGCCGCGCCGTGCGTGCCCACGCGCGTGGTGAAGACCAGAGCGAGAGGGCCGCGCCCCCGCAGCGAGCGCGCGCCGCGGCCGCCTTCGTGATCCGCGAGACGCTTCGCGACATCGAGCGCGATGCCCGTGTAGAGCGCGCCGTCGGCGCGGCGCAGCAGGTAGAGCGACCAGGTCCGGCGCACGCGCGTGAGTTCAGCGCCCGGTCGACCCGAGCACCAGCCGCAGGTCCTCGCGTCCGGCGCGCACGTCTTCGAGCTGGACGCCGAGGAGCAACTCGCCGCTGCGCTGTGCCGCGACCTTGCCGACGAAGGACCGCGCCACCTCGATGCGGAAGCGCCCCTCGGCGTCGGTCTGATGGTGGAGTGAGCTGTCGAGGCCCTGATCCTCGAACACGAGGACCGTGGCGCGGACCCCGTTGCCCCGCTCGTCGACGACCTGCCCCGCGAGCTGGCTGCTGCGCTCGAGCACGAGCCGCAGTCCGCTCGTGCCGGCCTCGACCGTCTGCGTCGGCAACGCGAAGCCCGCCGGGGTGAGCAAAGCGCCGAGCCGGCAGGGGCCCGCGCCCAGTCCGAGGATCTCGAAGCTGCCATCCGCGGCGAGCCGCGCCGAGGCGGTCTTGTGCAGCGGATCGACGGCCTGCAGCGAGAGCCGTTCGCGCTGCTGCGCATCGAGAGGCAGACCATCCTCGCGCACGACGACGCCGCGGAGCGACCTGCCGCGCACGAGCACCACGCGCAGGCCGTCGAGCAGGACGCCGTCTTCGACCGCGACCGCGAGCGGCTGGCCCGGATCGATCCCCTCCAGCGAGGCCGCGAGCTCGTAGCGGCCGCCGGCCAGATCGGTGATGCGGAACACCCCGCGCGAGTTGGCCTTCACCGAGCGCGACGTGAACTGGATCGGCGGACGGAGCTGCACGGCGCCGTTGCTCCACGCCGCGAAGTCGCGGTTCTGGCCGCGGACCTCGAGCGTCGCATCGGGCACCGGCAGGCCGTCCTCGTCGACGACGAGCCCCTCGGCGCCGCCCGCGTTCCGCAGGACGACGTCGCCCAGGTCATGGCGCTCGCCCGAGGCGAAGGGGCGCGGCAGCACGTAGACGCGCGTGCCGTGGTCGCGCGCGCGGGCCATCAGCGAGTAGTGCAACTCGGGCCGCAGCCCGCGCACGGCGAAGCGCCCATCCGGCCCGAGCTCGGCGCGGAGCCAGTCGGCACCCGAGATGCCGGGTGCCTCGTCGACCTCGGCGTTCACCACGACGAGCGCGTTCGTGATCGGTGCGCCCTGCGCGTCGACGAGCCGACCGCCGAGTTCGGCGCCGCGCTCGAGCTGCACCTCCTGCTCGAGGGCGAGCGCACCGCCGACGTTGCGCGACCACGAGGCGAAGCCGAGCGCTTCGACGTGCAGCATCACGAAGCCCTCGTCGCGCAGGCCGGCCAGCACGAAGCGACCCTCGCGGTCGCTGCGGACCGTCCGCCGCTTCGTCCACGAATCGCTCACGAGGGCATCGGCGATCGGCGCACCGCTCGCCTTGTCGAGCACGCGGCCCCGCAGCTCGGCACCGGCGGCGAGATCGATCGTGAGCTCATGGACCTCGCCGGCGCGCGGCGTGACCCGCCGCCAGCCCTCCTCGAAGCGCGGCGAACGCAGCTGCACGAGCAGATCGCGCGCGGGCAGGTCCACGAAGCGGAAGCCGCCGCCGCCGTCGCTCTGGGCCTGCGCGAGCTCGAGCGACTCGACGTAGACGGCGATCCGCAGCTCGACGCCGCTCGCGGGCTTCCCGTCGTGGCGCACGACGCCGTGCACGGTGGCACCGCGCGCGAGTTCGATCACCACGACGCTGCCGCCCATGCGGCCGAGCTCGGTCGCGCTCGCGTAACCGCCGGCGCGCACGCGGATGCGATGCGGGCGCGCGCGGGCGACGTCGAACGAGAAGGCGCCCTGCGCATCGCTGCGCGCCTCCGCGAGCCGCTCCGAGCGCTCGCCCCAGGCGAGATCGAGGTTCCAGAACTCGTCGGCCGGCCGATGGAAGAGCTCGATCTCCGCGCCTTCGATCGGCGCCTTCGTCGCGGCGTCGACGACGCGGCCGAAGATCTCGTCGGGCGTGGGCTCGCGCTCCTGTGTCGGAGGGACCGGAGCGGGCAGGACCTCGCGGGGCGCGGGCGCGGTCTCCTTCGCGCCGGAGGCCGCGGCGACGGCGCTCCGCGGCGTGATCGCCGGCTCCGCGCTCCGCGGCGCGGATCGCTGCAGCGGCGCGTCGCCCTGCTCGAGCCACCACCAGACGCCGAGCGCCAACACGATCGAGACCACCGAGACGAGCTTCTTCATCGCGAGGATTCCTGTGAGGGTCGTGAGCCCCGATGCGGTGCCGGCCGCCGCCGCGCCCGCGGCGACGAGGACCTGCGCCTGCGCGTTCGTGAGCAGCGCCTGCTTCACCGCCGCGAGCCCGCGCGCCGGCAGCATCGCGACCAGCAGCGCCGCGAGACCGGCGGGCAGATGCCGTCGCAACGTCTCCAGCCCGCGGTGCAGCCGCATGCGCACCGTCCCCGGCGCGAGCTCGAGCGCCTCGGCGATCTGCGCCGGCGAGAGCCCGTGCTGCAGGCGCAGCCGGATCACCTGCCGCTGCTCCGCGGGCAAGGCATCGACCCGCTCGCGCAGGCGTGCGATCAGCTCCTCGCGCTCCGCGATCGCCATCGGCCCGAGCTCATCGCTCGTGATCTCCGGCAGGAGCTCCGCCCGCCGCCGCCGCGCGCGCCGCCCCGCATTGCGCACGACGTTCTGCAGCAGCCCGCCGAGCCAGGGCTCCAAGGCCCGCCCCGCATCGAACGCGTCCGCACGATCGATCGCGAGCAGGAAGGTCTGCTGCACCGCATCCTCCGCATCCGCCACGTTCCCGAGCAGATGCACCGCGATGGCCAAGAGCCGCGGCGCCGTCGCCTCGAAGACCTCGCCGAGCGCCTGCAGGTCCCCCTGCGTGCGGAAGCGGTCGAAGAGCCGGGCGGCGGAGTCCATGCGGCGCATCTTGTCGTGCGCGCTGGGGGTGTCACGGAATCGCGGGGGGGCGCGCTCGTCGCCAGATGCTCAGTTCTCCACCACCCCTTACCGGTTGGAGCGCGCCTCCAAATCGCTCGTCGATCGCGGTGGGAGGGCGCATCTGCGCATCCCGGTCAGCAGCGGGGGCCCGCGACTCACCTCGCCGTCGGGATCTGAGGACGGGCGTGCCGAACCTACGCGCGCCTGCCCGGGGACCGCGGCTCCGACCCACCCTCGCTGCGCTGGGGCGCCGGCAGCGCCCCAGCGCCAACTCTCCCCTCACTGGATCTCGATCTGCAAAGCGTTCGAGAGGCTGAACTGGAGCGTCGCGCAACCCGGGGCGGCGCGGTCCACGACCAGCCATTGCTGGTAGAGGCGCAGGCCGAGCAGGTGGGGGCTGTCCGGGATCGTCAACGTATGGACGCGCGTGCCACGTGCGGGCGCGCTCCGTGGGCTGAAGACGAGGGCCGTCCAGGGGTTGGGGACGAGGGTGCAGGTGCCGCAGCCGCGGGAGTCGAGCCGGTCGAGGCCGATCATCAGCCAGGCTTCATCGACGGGAGGATTCTCGAGCACGGACTCGAACTGGGTGCCGCCGCGGCGCGCGCAGCTCCAGTTGACGCGCGCCGTGAAGGTGCCGCAGCCGCCGCCGAGCTCGGTCGCGATGCCGTCGCCGGGCACGTAATCGCCCATCTGGATCGTGTTCGTCCCGGACGAGCGTCCCCAGAACACCTTGACCAGGTCGGCCGAGGCCGCGCGGGTGTCGCCGTTCGCCGCCGGTCGCGCGAAGGTCGAGCGGAGGCTCCCGAAGAACTCGATCGTCTCCGTCGAGCAGGTCACGCACTGCTGCCCGGTCAGGTTGGCGAGGTTGTAGTCCCAGCAGACCATCACCGTCCGCCCGGTGGCGGCGATGTCCTGGGCGTCGGCGGAGTTGGTCAGGGAGACCCCCAGGTAGGCTCGCAGATCGCGCCGCGCGGGGTCGAACTCACAGCGGTAGATCCGCGGGATGCCGCGATCCCCCGAATAGCCCACGTTCTGGCGCGCGCCATTGACGACCCAGAGCGGGGAAGCGCCGTCGATGCTGATGTGGCCGAACTGGTCCGGACCGTCGAGCACCAGGGTGACGAGGTTGCTGTGGATGCTGCGCCCGACGTCGAAGACCTGGAAGGAGATCTGGTGGTCGTATTGCGCGATCTGCTCGGCGAACGCGCTCAGGTAGCGGCCTTCGCTGTCCGCGGTCCGAGCGATGCTCGCATAGGTGGCCGTGAGGCCGGCCGGAGTCGCGAGGTCCGTCGTCGGGGAGCCGCTGATCGACAGGTCCGATCCCACCGTCAAGGTGCGCAGCCGGGCCGTCCGGACCGTGGGAGCCAGCGGGTTCGCGGATTGGAACATCATCAGCAGCCGGTTGTCGGTGGGGCTGGCATTGCTCCCGACGGCGGCGCGGCTGTTGGACACGCCGATGCCCTGGCCGGGCAGATCGATCGCGGTCCCGTTGTTGCCGGGCCGCAGGACGCGGACCCGCAGGACCTCGTACGGCATCGGGAGGATCGAGCCGCCCGGGCGCAGCACGTTCCACGTCACGACGAAGCAGTTGCTCGCGTTGTTGTTCGCGACGTCGAGGTAGCGATTGGGGGCGCTGGTCTCGATCAGGACCGGTCCGCCGGGCACGAACTGGCCGCGCAACTCGGTCGCCTCGGTGCTGATGCTCGCACCCCAGACGACCAGGTAGGCCGCCGAGCTCGCGTCATAGGCCGCGCTGATCACGCGCGTGACGATCGACGAGCTGCCGAGGGTGCTCGTGTTGATCACGGGATCGAGGACGAGCGGCAGGGCCGCGCGCTCGACGAAGGCTGCCGGCAGCCGCAGCGACAGCACGCCGTCCGCATAGGCCAGGCTGCCGGGCGTCGTGTCCCCGCGCGCATCGATGCCGAGGACGCCCGCGATCCGCACCTCGCCGTGCTCGTTCCGGAAGCGCACCGCGTCGCCGTCGGCCTCGTCGAGCGGCAGCGCGGACTCGAGCTCGACCTCGACCACGAGGTCGCCTTCTCCCGAGGGCAACTGCTCGAACACGAAGGACTGCTTCAGCCCATCGGGCCGCACCTCGTAGACCTCGGTGAGCGCGTGACGCTCGTAATGAACCGACCTGCCGCTCTCCCGCGGGCCCTGCGCCGCCGGCGCCGGGAGCCGCGCCGTGCCGCGGCCGAAGCTCGCGGTCCGCAGCACGAGCGGCTGCTCGACCGGCGCCGACGGCAGGTGCGGCACGAACTCGACGCTGTCGGACTGGAATCGCACGGTGTAATCCCGGCCGAGGCCGTACAGGCCGCTCGGCTCGCGCTGCACGTGCGCATAGTCGGCGCTCAGGTCCGTGACGTTCTGGAGCGCCGGCGCAGCCCCAGTGGGCTCCTGCGCGACGGCGCACACGGAGGAGGCCCACAGGAGGGCCGCTTGCAGGATGTGATTGGTCTTCATGGCGAGGTCTTCTTGCGGCAAGGCGGCCGCACGCAGGGGAGAACACGGACGGTGCGTGGGCTGGCGCGAAATCCGGCGGCCGCACCGCGAGGGGCCACCGGTGCGCCTCGCTCGGATCACTCGACGATCGTGAAACGCCAGGCCGGGGTCGTCGACAAGGTCGGCAGCAGCGGGCAGTTGTTGGTCAACTGGCCGATCAGGAGGCCCTGTGCGTCGACGTGCGCGCCGAGCAGACGGGAGTCGCAGGGCACCGGGAGCGTGTAGACGGCCTGGCCGCCGACGAGCGGGACGGTCTCGAGCACGACCGGCTGCACGACCGCGCAGGTGCCGCAGGGCAGCTGCGCGCCGCTGAGGCCGATCGCGAACAGGGCCGTCGCGGGCGTGGGGTTGGTCGACATGCGGAACTGGAACGCGCCGTTGCCGATCGCGAACGAGCCCGATGCCGTGAGCGTCGCGGGCACACCGCAGCCGGACCAGAGCAGCGACGACTGGTTGGCACCGAAGCTGGCCGTGTAATGCGTCGCGGTGATGTCGCCGGCGAACTCGACGTTGTTCTGGAACGAGGCGCTGACGATCAACGCGTTCGGCGCCGCATTGCCGCCTGCGAGACGGGCGCCGATCACCGGCGTGCGCTCGCTGACGAGACTGCCCGAGACCGTGACCTCGGCGCCGCAGGCGATGCAGCCCGTGGTCGCGATCGGCCGCGCCTTGACGTTCGTGCTCAGGAACGCGTACTCGTGCGCCCACGCGACGAGGTACTTCGGGCCGAGCAGCGCGACGGCAGGCTCGCGATCGTCGAAGCCGTCATTGGTGATCGCACCGGCGCTGATCTCCGAGAGCGTGGGGTTGCTCCACGTGAACATCCGTGCGGCGATCTCCCGACTCGTCGCACCGATCGACTCGTGCACGAGCAGGAAGTTCGAGCCGGCCCCGTCGATGTCGCTGTGCAGGAGATCGCCCGCGCCGACCGCGAACGAATAGCCGACGCCGAGCGGCGCGCCGCTCTGGTCGACCGGCTGCGCGACGATCCAACCCGGGCGCGAGTAGCTGACGACGCGCACGCCGTTGCCCGAGCGGCTGATGCGCGGCAGGTCGTTCAGCGGGTCGGCCGCGACCGTCGCGACGGTGCCGAGCGTGAGGCCGGTGACGCTGAGCGCCATCGTGTACGGCAGGGCCCGGATCCCGACGCCCGTCTCGCGGTAGACGATCAATCCACCGGTGTCGGTCTGCGCGTTGCCGGGGTTGCCGGACAGCGCGGCGTGCGTGCAATCGGCGGTCGCGAGCGTGAGGTCGAGTTCGGGGCCCAGGGTGCGGTTCCCGTTCACGATCCGGCTCGTGAGCTGCGCGGCACCGAGCCAGTTCGCCGCCCGTTCCCAGACGACCAGGAAGCGGTCCTGGAACCGGTGGTAGGCGACCTTCGGGCGGCGCAGCGTCGCACCCGAGCCGACCAGGAAGGCCGTGCCGAGCCCGTTGGTCTCGTGGTAATGGCGCGCGTAGATCTCGCGCGTCGTCAGCGAGAGCTTGCGCCGCCACACGATCAGGAAATCGCCGCTCGCACCGGAGCAGGCGACGGCCGGATCGACGTCATTGCCGCCACCGACCGAGAGGTCGACGCGCGCGCCATACAGCGGATCGAGGACCAGCGGCAGCGCGGCACCGTCGACGAAGCTCGCCGGCAGAACCAGCTCGAGCGTCCGGCCGACGAGCCGCAGCTCGCCCGCGCCGCGGCGGCCGGCGGCGTCGATGCCGGTCACACCGCCGATCGTCACGCCGCCGAGTTCCTCGGCCAGGAGTGCGATGCCGCCCGCGTCGCCCACCGCGGTCTCGGCCGAGAGTTCGCCGCCGAGCGCGCAGCGCACGACGAGCTCGCCGCGGCCAGGCAGCGCGTCGAAGACGAAGGACTGCTCGACGCCGTCGACCGTGACCTCGTAGCGCTCGGTGATGGTCGGCGAGCGGCGGTAGACCGCGCTCGAGCCCCGTTGCTCCGGGGCGACCTCGCGCTCGATCGGCAGCTCGACGCCGCCGCGCGCGATCGAACGCAACGCGACCGCGAGCCGGCGGGCGCTCGGCGCGGTCGGCAGGGCCGGGGTGAACGTGAAGCCGCTGCGGTCGAAACGCGACGAGTAGCCGCGGCCGAAGCCGTGCAGGCCCTCGCCGTCCGGCGCGAGCCCGCTCGCGGAAGCGATCGGTGCCGCGGACGCGACGGCGCCGGGCAAGGCGTCCTGGGCGGGGAGGGGAAGGCCCAGCGCGGCGGCGATGCCGAGGGCCGGGACGAGCGAGGACAGGGTGCGGCTCATGCGTGTTCCAGGGTGGGGACCGACGGGCGATGGCCCCGTCGGTGGGGGGGAACACGGTCCGCGCCGGTGTCGGCGCGAAATCCGGCGCGAAGTCCGCCGCGACGTCCGCCGCGACGTCCGCCGCGCCTAGCCGTCGATCGGCGGCAGCTCCGTCGGCCGCAGCTTCCGCAGCAGGAACGCGCGGGCGAAGCGCCAGTCGGCCTTGACGAGCGCCGCCGTCGTGTCGAGCGCCGCCGCGACCTCGTCGACGGTCATCCCCGCGAACACGCGCATCTCGACGACCTTGGCCGGCCGTGGCGCCGCCGCCGCGAGCTGGTCGAGCACCTCGTCGAGTGCGACGACGTCGCCGGTCTCGGCGGCGATCAGGTCCAGGCACTCGTCGAGCGGCAGGCGCTCGCGGTCGCCGCCGCGCTTCTGCGCGCCGCGGTCGCGCGCGTGGTTGAGCAGCACCTGCCGCATCGCCGTCGCCGCCACCGCGAGGAAGTGCACGCGGTCGGCGATCTCCCCGCCCGCGCCGGCGATCTTCAGCCAGGCCTCGTGCACCAGCGCGGTCGGCTGCAGCGTATGCGCGCGACCCTGGCGCAGGAGCCGGCCGGCGATGCCGCGCAGCTCGTCGTAGAGCAGCGGCATCATGCCGTTGGCCGCGGTCTCGTCGCCGTCGCGGAGGCGGCGCAGCAGCAGGGTGATCTGGGCCTGGACTTCGGACATGAGGGGAATCGATCGCAGATCAGCCGCGACGGATCGCCGCGATGCGCGCACGCAGGGCCTGGGCTTGTGCGTCGGCCCCGAGTGCCTCGTGCGCGAGGACCATGTTCTCGAGGGCCTCGGCGAGGTCCTGGCTGCGGGCACCGCCGAGGCGCTCGTAGATCGCCGCCGCGCGCTCGTAGAGCTGGAGCGCCTCCGCGGCGCGTTCGCGCGCGAGGCGCACGTTGCCGAGGTTCATCAGCACGTTCGCCGTCGCCTCGTCGGCGGTCTGGCCCGCGGCCTCGCCGATCGCGAGGGCGCGCACGAGCAGCGGCTCGCTCTCGTCGATGCGTCCCTGCTTCGAGAGCAGACCGGCGAGGTTGCAGAGCCGTCGCATCTGGATCGGATGGTCGGGACCGACCACGCGCTCGCCGAGCGCGAGCGCCTCGCGGAACAGCTTCTCCGCGTCGTCGGGGCGCTCCTGATGGATGCGCAGCACGCCGAGGTTGCTCGCGAGCTGGGCGGCGGCGAAGAGATTCGTGCCCTCGCGGAGCAGCGCATACGCGCGCTCGAACAGCCGCTCGGCCTGCTCCATCTCGCCGCGCTGGTTGCGCACGACGCCGAGCCGCATCAGGTCCAGCCCGCGCACGTCGGGGCTCGGATCGTCGCGGCGCGCGTCCTGCATCACCGTGTAGTGGTGCAGCGCGGCGTCGAGGTCGCCGCGGATGCTCGCGCACGCGCCGAGGCCTTCGTGGCAGCACGCGAACAGGTCGCCTGCGCCGCGGCCGGCGCGTTCGTGCTTGGCGAGCACCTCGGCGAAGAGCGGGGCCGCGCCCGCGACGTCACCCTTCGCGTAGCGGCAGCCCGCCAACGTGATCTTGGCATCGAGCACGCGCGGATCGTCGGCCGACAGTTCTCGCTCGAGCAGTTCGAGCGCCTGTTCGGCCAGCGGCAGGGCCGTGACCCCGTCGCCCATGGCCGAGAGCACGCTGCCGAGCAGCCGCATCAGGCGCGCGCGGCGCAGCGGTTGCTCGCTCAGGCCGGTCTCGACGTGCTTGGCGCCGCGCAGCACGAGTTCCCGCACCGACAGCTCGCGACCCTGTGCGATCTCGGGCGCGGCCTCGGAGAACAGCTCCTCGACGAAGGTCGTGACGCTGGTCGCCATCGCGGCCTCCGCGTCGGCGCGCATGGCCCAGATCACCGAGGCGACCGTGCCGCCGACCATCGCGCAGAACGCGAGCAGTCCGCCCGCGACGAGTCCGCGGTGGCGGCGCGCGAAGCGGGCGGTCAGGTAGCCGATCGTCGCCGGTCGCGCGGCGATCGGCTCGTGCGCGAGGAAGCGGCGCAGGTCGTCGGCGAAGGCCTCCATCGACGCGTAGCGCTGCTCGGGCTCCTTGCGGAGCGCCTTGCCGAAGATCGTCTGGAGGTCGCCGCGCAGGCGCTCGTCGTGCTCGCCGAGCGGGCGCGGATCCTGCTCGGCGAGGCGGCGCAGGCCATCGGCCAGGGTCGCATCGTCGACGGCGATCGGCAGCCTCCCGGACAGCAACTGGTAGCCGAGCACGCCGGCCGCGTAGACGTCGGCACGCACGTCGACGCGGTCCGGTTCGCCGCTCGCCTGCTCGGGGCTCATGTAGGCGAGCGTGCCGAGCAACTCGCCGGCCTTCGTGCGCAGGGTGCGATCCCGGCCCGCGTCGACGAGCCGCGCGATCCCGAAGTCGAGCACCTTCACGTGGCCGTGCTCGTCGACGAAGACGTTGCCCGGCTTGAGGTCGCGGTGGATCAGGCCGCGCTGGTGCGCGTGGTGGACGGCCTCGCAGAGTTCGATCAGGACGCGCAGCCGCGACGGCAGACTCGCGTGCGATGCGCTCGCCCACTCGTGCAGGGGAACGCCGCGCACGAGCTCCATCGCCAGATACGGCTGCTCGCCCGCGGGCGAGCTCCAGGTCCCGGCGGCGTGGATCTGCGCGATGCCGGGGTGCTGGAGCCGGCCGAGCGCCTCGGTCTCGAGCGCGAAGCGGGCCCGCGCCTCGGGGCCACCCATGTCCGGCGCCAGCACCTTGATCGCGACCTCGCGTTCGGGGTGCCGTTGCCGGCCGCGGTAGACGATGCCCATGCCGCCGCGGCCGAGCACGTCGAGCACCTCGAACTCGGCGATCCGCTCGGGCAGGGGGCCGATGCCCGTCACGCTGCGGCGGACGGCGTCGAGCCGCGTCTCGGCGAAGAACGACGGGTCCGCGTCGCAGCGCAGCAGCGCGTCGAGCTCGGCGCGCAACGCCGCGTCCCCGCCGCACTGCTCGCGCAGCCAGGCCTCGCGCTCGTCACCGGTGAGTTCGACGGCGACGCGGAAGATGCGGTGAGCGGCGGCGAGCGGTGCCTCCATGGGCGCGGAATCCTAGCTCGCGGGCCTCGTCGATCGGATGGAGCGCGAGGCGGCTCAGAGCCTCGGCCCGCGGTACTCGCAGCGCAGCTCGCAGGTCTCGGCGAGCTTCGCGAAGTCGCGGACCCAGCCGAAGCGGGGGTCGAGCTCGCCCTCGAGCGCGATCTCGGCGACGAAGCCGTGGCCGTGCAGCCGCGCGCACTCGTGGGTGGCCGGAAGCAGGGACAGACGGTGCGCGGCTTCGAAGCGGATGGTGCTCCGCAGTTGCATCGCGCGGACGATGCAGGTGCGGCCGGGGGACGTCGATCGGGAGGAGCGGTGTGGGTCGGGCTCGCGGAGCTCCGCATCGGGACCCGGGTCGCGAGCGGACGCCGACCGCGAGGGATCGATCGAGGTCGACCGGACCTGGTCGTGGAGCGAAGGCTTCACGATCGCTGCTGCTGATCGCCTCGCCCGCGTGCGCCTCTGGTCGGCGCCTTTCCTGACCCACTGCGAGCCGAGCGCCCTCGCTCTCAGCGCCCGAGCACCAGCTCGAAGTCCGCGCGCTCGCGCTGTGCGCGCACGAGGCCCTGCTCCATGTCGAAGTCGATGAGGCGCACGCGCCAGAAGAGGGAGCGCGTGCCGTCGTCGTGTTCGTCGATGAAGGTCTTGCCGGAGAAGCGGAGGGCTTCGGGTTCGTCTTTGGCCTCGCGGGCGCGCACGCCGCTCGCGCGCTGCTTCGTGCGGAGCTCGGCGGTGAAGACGAGGGCATCGGCATTGCGCTTGGGGCGCGCCGCCCAGGTGCTCTCCACGCCGAGACCGGTGCCGCGCCAGGTGAAGAGCTGCTCGAGCGGGCAGCCCCATTCGGCGAGCGGCGCGAACGCGCTGCGTCGATAGCTCGCGGGACCGTGCACCGTGATCCTGCGGCCATTGACGCTCACGCGTGCGCCCTGCCTGGGATCGCGGCGTGGGAGTCCCAGCGTGAGTGCGGGGTCGCCGAGCGCGATCGCGGCGTGGAGCTGGTAGTGGAGGATGCCGGCGCCCGTCTCGCCGCGTTCGAGGACGGCGACGAGCGTCCGGTTGATCGCAGCGCGGTTGGCGGCGCCGAGCGTCTTGCCCGCGAGCAGGCCGTCGAGGAACTCGGAGCGGAAGAGCTCCTGCTGTGCGGTGCCGCGCCGCGTGTTGCCCGCGAACGCGAGGGCACCGTTGCGGAGGAGCTGCGCGACCACGGAGCGGCGCTGCGGGTCCTGGTCGAGCGAGGCGACGCTGCAGCCGGAGGACTCGACGAAGCAGGGCGCCAGCAGCGTCGCGCTGTCGTGCGCATAGGTGCGGCCGAGCTCGAGCCAGCTCGCGTGCGAGCCGTGGCTGAGGAGGGCGACCTCGTTCAGCGGCGAGCCCGCGGGGAGCGGCGTGCCACCTTCGTGATGGCCCGCAGGCTCGAGACCGGCAGCGCGCAGCGTGTCGCCCGCGACGCTCTCCCATTCCGCGGTCGCGAAGCGCGTGGCCCAACGCCTGTCCTTCAGCTCGTGCGCGACGAAACCGCGGCAGGCGAGCAAGGTCCCCGCGGGGAGGTCGGCGGCGACGAAGCGCGCGTAGTCGAGATCGGCGAAGGGATCGCCGTCGCCCTGGACGATCGGCAGATCGGACACGAGGTCGGCGTCGATGCCCAATGCCTCGCCGACGATCGCCATCGGCAGGGTCTGCGGCCAGCCGACGAGACAGAGCGTCGACGGGCGCGGTTCGAGTGCGCGTTGGACCGCGAAGATCGCGGCGCCGAGTTCGTCGGCCGGCGGCGACGTGATCCAGAGCGCGTGGCCGCGAGCGTGTTCGTCGACGTCGAGATCGATCGCGACGCGGCGCGCACCGAGCGCGACCACGGCACCGCTGCGCAGCGGGCCCTCGTCGCGGCCGTCGAAGCGCGCATCGCCGTCGCGGTCGATGCGGCATTGCAGCTGCCTCGTTCCCACGCCTTCGGTCATGAAGGCGAAGCGTCGGCCGTCGAGTTCGAAGGAGCCGCGTCGCGTCGTCTTGCCGTCCTCGGAGCTCGCCGGGTGGCGCTGCTTCCAGAGGACCTCGTGGGGCATCGGCACGAGCGCGCCTTCACGCGCGACGGCGAGCAACACCGCGGCGAGCGCGAGCTGGGGCGCCTGCGGATCGTCGACGTCGTGCGTGTTGACGGCGGCGAGGTACTCCACCGCCAGGCGTTCGCCGCGCAGCGCCCTTGCGACCTCCGCCGCACCGCGGAGCCGCGTGAGACGCAGACCTCCGGCGTCCGCGGGTGCGCCCTCACCGACGACGAAGGCGCGCGTCACACCGAGCGCGAGGAGCCGCTCGCGCACCGCGGGGTCGAGCGCGTCGCGTCGGCAAGGCAGGAGGGGGATGCGGAGCCGGGCGGCGAGGACTGCGGCGCAGAACGCGGCGTCGCGGTCGTCGAAGTCGACGAGCACCGCCCGGTCCGCGCGCGACCACGCGCGCGTCGCGAAGAGCAGCGGGGCGTCGGCGGGCGCGGTCGCGGGCAGCGTCTCGAGCCGATCCGACCACGGTGCCGGCGGCGGCGCGATCGCACCGAACGCGACGATGTGCGCGGGCTCATGGCGCCGCAGGAACTCGAGCAGTTCGGGCCGCCAGGGCGCGGCCGGGTCCACGGCGAGCACGAGCGGGGCATCGCTCACCGTGCGGATCGCGGCGATCGCCGGCAGGAAGGCCCGCGTCGCCTCGGCGTCGTGCGGGGCGACCGCGACCACGAGCACGCTGCGCGCGGGCCAGGTCTCCTGGGCGGATGCCGGTCCGAGCAGCAGGGCGAGGGCGAGCGCGCCGGCGCTCGGGCGAGCGATCATGCGCGCGCAGCGTAGCTCGCGCGCGGTCAGTGCAGTTCGAGGCGTTCCCAGTCGATGCGCAGGAGCGCCGCATCGCCCGCCGCGGGCAGCGTCGCCCTCAGGCACTCGGCGAGCCCGCGGTCGTCACCGGCCGCCGCCTCGATCAACTCGCGCGACGAGAGGCCGTTCATCCAGCGCGAGAGCGCGAGGCGCGCGGCTTCGGGATCCGGTGCCGCACCCTCCCAGAGGACGGCGAGCTCGATCAGCGCGTGACGCGCGCCGCCGTGACCCGGGTCGCGACGGAGCTCGGCCCGCGCTTCGAGTCCGAGCTTCCCGATCGTCGGCGCGACCGTCGGCATGGCCGGCGGCGTGTTCGAGGGCCGCGGCGCAGACGTCGCGGGGGTCTCGGCGAGCTGCGGCGCCATCGCCGTCGCCGGAGCGAGGCCCTGCTCATCCGCGCGCGCCGGGCTGCCTTCCGCCGACAGGGCGATCAGCACGCCGAGGGCGAGGGCCCCGATCAGGACGAGCGAGCGCGGCGGGATCGCGAGGCGCGGCGGACTCGTCCCGGCGAGCGCCGCGCGGACGGCCGCCGCGTCGGGCGGCACGAGACGGCTCGGCCTGGGCTGGATCGGCGCTGCGAGCGGGGCTTCGGGTCGCTGGGATCGGATCACGTCAGCCCAGCATCGGCGGAAGCGCTGCCTCGAATTGAGGCGCGCGTCGGCTCAGCGCAGGCGCAGGGCCTCGGGGGTCAGCGCCCAGACCATCGTGGGGCGCTCGTTCGCCAGCGCGTCGATCAGCACGTGCAGCGCGCGATCGAGGTCCATGCGCTTCGCGACGACCTGCGCGATGCCGTCCGGGAGCAGCGCCTTCGCGTCGAGCATCCCGCTGGTCAGCGACTCGAGGAACGAGCGCGGGCGGGGGAAATGCCGCACCTCGTATTCGCTGCCGTCGAGCTTCGCCTCGGTCTTCACCATCGCGAGGGCGTCGTGCAGTCCACCGATGCGATCGACGAGGCCGAGTTCGACGGCCTGCCGTCCCGACCACACGCGACCGCCGGCGATCGCGAGCACGTCGCTCGCCGACTTGCCGCGCGAGCGCGCGACGTGGCCGACGAACACGTCGTAGATCTGGTCGACGAAGGCCTGCATCCGCAGCTTCTCCGAGTCCGACCAGCCGCGGTCCATCGAGTTCATCCCGGCGCTCTCGTCGAGTGCGACGACCTCGCTGTGCACGCCGATGCGGCGCATCAAGGCGCCGAGGCTCGGCTTCATGCCGAAGACACCGATGGAGCCGGTGATCGTGCCTTCCTCGGCGAAGATCGGCCGGCCGAAGCAGGTGACGTAGTAGCCGCCCGAGGCCGCGAGCGTGCCCATCGAGACGACGACCGGCTTCTTCGCCGACAGGTCGCGCAGCGCGAGGAGGATCGCCTCGCTCGCCGTGGCCGAGCCACCGGGCGAGTTGATGCGCACGACCACGCCCTTCACATGCTCGTCCTTCGCGAGCTTCTCGATCTCGGCGACCGACGGACCCGAGACGATGCTGCCGGCGGAGGGCTTGCTGCCGTCGACGATCCCGCCCGCGAGGTGCAGGACGGCGAGCACGTGGCCCTCGTCCTCGTCGTCGCTCTCCTCCTTGGGGTTGAGGAGCTGGGTCAGCAGCGTCAGCGGGTTGACCGTCTTGCGCTCCTTCTTGTCCTCGAAGGCCGGCGCGAAGCTCAGGCCCTGGTCGCCGGTGACGCGCTTCAGCCCGGCCTCGGCACCGGCCCACGGCACGAGCGAGTCGACGAGACCCGCCTCGAGCGCCGCACGCGCGGTGAAGATGCGCTGCCCCTGCAGCTCGCGCACGCGCACCGCGGGGATGCGTCGGCCGCGCGCGATGCGGTCGACGATCGAGGCGTTCATGCGCTCGACCATCGCGAGGTAGTGCGCGCGGAGGTGACCGCTCATCTGCGAGAGCACGTACGGCTCGACCGCGCCCTTGAAGTCACCGCAGCGGACGACGTCGAACTGCACGCCGAGCAGATCGAGCGCGTCCTTGAAGAACGTCACGCTCATCGCCGGCGCGGGGATGTCGAGCACGCCGAGCTCGGCGAGCATCACCTTGTCGCACTGCGACGCGATCTGATAGCTCGGCGACTCCGCGCCTTCGAGGTAGGCCCAGGTCGTCTTGCCGGCCTTGCGCAGCGCGCCCATCACGCGGTCGATCTCCGCGATCTGCACGAGGTTGAACGACGCGCTGCCGCTCAGGTCGAAGAGGAGGTGCGGGCTCTCCGACTTCGCGAGGCCCTCGAGCTGGGAGAGGAAGGCGTAGAAGTCCTTCGGCTTGCCGCCGCCGCCCATCAACAGCGAGGTCAGGTCGCCGCCCTGCTCGGGCAGGTCGAGGTAGCTGCCTTCCGGCTTGACGACGAGGACCGCGGGCGCCTTGGGCGCGACCTGGTCCTGGGCGGCGAGAGCGGCGAGGGAGAGAGAGAGGGCACCGACGAGGAGAACAGGGACGTGCAGTTTCATGGCTTCGCGGAGGGGGCGCCGGGTCGGCGCGGCGGCACGTGGCCGCCGCGCTGCGCGGACTGTCGCGTCGTGCGGGGCCGGGGACGCCGGGCCAAGGCCGCAGCATGCGGTGGAGCGGCAGGAGCTTGCGAGCGCGCCATCGCCGCGTCGGGACAGTGACGCTGGTTCTTGTCGGGTCTATCGGTTCGCGTAGGGAACTCGGCAAGGCCCACATGGCAAGGAACCGCCTCTCGACACCGTTCTTCGCGATCGCGGTCGCCGTGCTCGCGGGTCCACTCGCTACCCAGTCGCTGGTGCGCGACATCCGCAGCGGCGGCGGCGGGGTGGTGAACAGCAATCCCGACGGGATGGTCGAGCTGGGTGGGATCCTGCTGTTTGCGGCGCGTAGCGAGCACGGCATCGAACTGTGGCGCAGCGATGGGAGCGAGGCGGGCACCGTGATGGTCCGCGACCTCGCTCCGGGTCGCGACTCCTCGGAACCGCGGGAGCTCGTCCGCGCCGGATCGCTCGTCTTCTTCAGCGCGTTCACGAATGGCATCGGACGCGAACTCTGGGTCAGCGATGGCACGGCCGCGGGCACGCGCGCGATCGCCGACCTGCGGCCGGGCGCCGCCTCCAGTCAGCCGTCGCGGCTCGTGACCCTCGGCAACCTGTGCTGCTTTGTGGCCGACGACGGCACGCACGGCGCCGAACTCTGGCGTTCGGATGGCAGCCCGAGCGGGACCCTTCTCCTCGCCGACCTCGTGCCGGGGACTGGCGCTTCGGATCCCGCCGAACTCACGCCGCGTGCCGGCCGCCTGTTCTTCGCCGCGACCTTGCCAGCCGTCGGGCGCGAACTGTGTCGGAGTGACGGCACGAGCGCCGGCACCGGGCTCTTCGTCGATCTGCAGAGCGGGCCCTTGGGTTCGGCGCCGAGCGGGCTCGTGGCGAGTTCGAGTCTGCTGTACTTCGCCGCCGGCGATGGACTCGGGGCCGGGCGCGAGCTCTGGGCGAGCGACGGCAGCGCCGCGGGCACGCGGCTCGTGCGCGACATATGGCCCGGAGCCGTGGACTCGGCGATCACGGCGATCACGTCGCTCGACCATCGCGTCGTGTTCTCTGCCGATGACGGCGTCTCCGGCGCCGAGCCGTGGATCTCCGACGGCAGCGCCGCGGGCACCCTGCAGCTCGCCGATCTGCGGGCGGGCAGCGCGTCCTCGGACCCGCGGGGCTTCGCAGTCATCCCCGGCACACGTGCGCTCTTCGCCGCGGATGCGGGTCTGGGCGTCGAGCTCTGCGTCACCGATGGCACGAGCGGCGGAACGCGAGCAGTCGCGGATCTGAATCCCGGGCCCCTCGGCTCCGGTCCCGCAGGCTTCCGGTCCTTTCAAGGCGGTGCAGCTTTCTCGGCCAGCACCGCCACCACCGGCGTCGAGGCCTGGTTCACGGATGGCACCGCGGCGGGCACGCGCCTCTTCGCCGAGCTGCGCCCCGGGCGCGACTCGTCGTCGCCGCGGGACTTCCTGGTGCTTGGCAATCGCCTGACCTTTGCGGCCTTCGACGACCGCGTGGGCTCCGAGCTGAGGATCACCGACGCCTCGCTCGCGAGGGTCGACGTCGTGCGCGACATCTTCCAGCTCCAATTCAACTCCGACCCGTCGCAGTTCCTGCCCCTGCAGGGCCGCACCGCATTCAGCGCGACCGGCGCCGGCGGCTCGACGCTCTGGACGAGTGACGGCAGCGCCACGGGCACCGCGCCGCTCGCGAGCATCGCCGGGCCGAGCTCCCTCGCGCGGCAGGGCGATCGCGTCTTCGGCGTCGCCCGCATCAACGGCGGCTCCGCCAACTCGATCTTCACGAGCGATGGGACCGTCGCGGGGACGAGCTCCTTTCCGCTTCCCGGTGACCTGTCGATCCAGAGCCAGCCCACGCTTTGCAACGGCAAGTTCTACTTCGCCGGATACTCGCTGTCGGCCGGCGGGCAGGAGCCGTGGGTGAGCGACGGCACGGCGGCCGGCACCTTCAGGCTGGCGGATCTCTACCCCGGAAGCGCCGATTCGTCGCCGAGCGAGTTCACGCCGGTAGGGAGTCTGACGCTCTTCCGCGCCAGCACGTTCTGGACGGGCTCGGAGGTCTTCATCACCGACGGCACCCCCGCGGGCACGGGTCTCCTCCTGAACATCGGCGGCGGCACGAACTCGTCGGACCCCGGGGACTTCGCGGCCTCGGGTGGTCGCGTGTGGTTCCGCGCCACGGGCCCGGGCACGGGCGAGGAACTCTGGGTCACCGATGGCTCGGCCGGGGGCACGCGCCTCGTGGTCGATCTCGCCGTCGGCACGAACCTGGGTTCGCGCCCGGAGCAGATCAATGCGTTCGGCGCCGCCTCGGTGATCTTCGCGGCACAGCTCGCGGCCTCGGGACGCGAGCTCTGGGTCAGCGACGGGACGGCCGCGGGCACGCGGATGATCGGCGAGGTCGTGACGGGGCCGGGGGACGGCGCGATCTCGGAACTCATGAGCGTCGGCTCGCGCGCATTCTTCACCGCCGACGACGGCGTGCACGGCCGCGAGCTGTACGTGAGCGATGGCAGCACGCTGCGGATGGTCACGGATCTCGCACCGGGTCTCGAGAGCGGGGTCGTCGCCGGCACGCTGGTCGCCCTGGCGGTGACAGAGGAGGTCGCGTTCCTCGGCAATGGCCCGGACGCGGTGCAGGTCTTCGTGAGCGACGGCAGCGCCGCGGGCACGCGGCAGATCGGCAAGCTCGGACCATCTGCCGGCAGCGGTCTCGCCCACGCGGGTCATCTCGCCCTGGTGGGCGCCGATCTCTGGTTGCTGGGCGACGACGGCATCACCGGCAACGAGCCCTGGCGGGCGCGCGTGGGGAGCCTGGCCGAACTGACGCGCTACGGCAGCGGCTGCCCCGGATCGAACGGACAGGTCCCGGCGATCGGCGCCAGCGGATTGCCGCGTCTCGGCAATCCGCGCTTCGCGATCACGCTCGCACGCGCGCGTGCGCTCGCGCCGTGCGTGCTCGATGTCGCGCTCCAGCCGGCGTCGATCCCACTCGGCTCATGTCGCCTGCTCCTGGGCTCGCCGCTCCTGGCTTCGGGCGGGATCAATGCCGACGCGGGCGGTGCGGCGAGCTTCCCCCTCGGAGTGCCGTCGCTCCCGGCACTCGACGGGTTGTCGCTCTTCCTCCAATACATCGTGCTCGACCAGAACGGCGCCCTCTTCGGCGCGGGTTCGCTGAGCGACGGACTCGAGTTCGTGATCGGGCGCTGAGGCCATGCCGGGAGCGGGCTGCCTCGCCGCGCGGATCAGCCCTTCTTGCTCCCCTGCTTCGCCACCGCCGCCGCACGCGCGGCGATCTCCGCGGCGTCGCCGAGGTAGCCCTTGCGCAGGGGCCGCAGGTCCGCGTCGAGCTCGTAGGCGAGCGGCACGCCGGTCGGGATGTTGAGTTCGACGATCTCCTCCTCCGACATGCGGTCGAGGAACTTCACGAGGGCGCGCAGCGAGTTGCCGTGGGCGACGATCAGCACGCGCTTGCCGGCGCGCAGGTCCTTGCTCACGACGTCGTGCCAATAGGGGAGGAAGCGTTCGACGGTGTCCTTCAGGCACTCGGTGCGCGGGCGTTCGTGAGCGGCGAGCGCGGCGTAGCGGCGGTCGTTGCTCGGGTTCTGTGGATCGCCCTCGGCCATCGGCGGCGGGGCGATGTCGTAGCTGCGCCGCCAGATCTTCACCTGCGCCTCGCCGTGGCGCGCGGCGGTCTCCGCCTTGTCGAGTCCGGTCAGCGCGCCGTAGTGCCGCTCGTTCAGGCGCCAGGTCCGTTGCACGGGCAGCCACATGCGGTCCATCTCGTCGAGCGCGATCCACATCGTGCGGATCGCGCGCTTGAGCAGCGAGGTGTGCACGACGTCGAAGTCGTGGCCGGACTCGCGCATCTGCCGGCCGGCCTGCTGCGCCTCGCGGCGGCCCTGCTCGGTGAGGTCGACGTCGACCCAACCGGTGAAGCGGTTGTCGACGTTCCATTGGCTCTGTCCGTGACGGAGGAGGACGAGGTGCTTCATGGTCTCGGGTTCGAAGGGAGCTGTCGGGTCTTGGGAAGGTTCAGCGCCGCGCCGACTGCGCGGACTGGTAGCGCTCGAGCAGCACGAGACCGCCGAGGCTCTGGCCATCGGGGAGCTCCTGCGAGAGGAGGCGCTCCTTAGCCTCCGCGAGCGGCATGCGATGCACGGTCATCGACTCGCTGGGTTCGAGGTGTTGCGCCGTCCAGGTGAGCTCGCGTGCGAGGTAGAAATGGCAGCGCTCGTTGCTGACGCCCTTGTAGGGCGCGAAGCTGCCGAGGAGATCCCAGCGCGACGCGAGGAGACCCGCTTCCTCCGCGAGCTCCTTCTGCGCGACCGTGAGCGGGTCCTCGCCCTCCTTCATCCCGCCGATGGGGAACTCCCAGAGCATCGTGTCGAGGAGGTAGCGGGCCGAGTGGACGAGCACCGTGCTGCCGTCGTCGAAGAGCGGGACGATGCCGCAGGAGCCCGGCATGTCGACGTAGTAGTAGACGCCCTCGCTGCCGTCGGTCTGCGTGAAGCGGTCGCGGCAGTAGCGGTGCCAGGGGTTCTGCACGAGCACTTCGCGCGCGAGGCGACGGAAGGGGGATGAGCTGCTCACGGCGGCAGTCTGCGGGGCGCGCGGTCGTGTCACAAGCGCGCGGCGCTACCATGCCGCGCTCGTGACGGTCCTCCCCGACGGCCCCTCCGAAGCGCGCACGCTCGAACTGCTCGGGCGCCTTCGCGAGAACGAGCCGGCGGCGTGGCACGAGCTCTACGCGCTCTACCGCGACGAACTGCTGCTGGTCGTGCGTCTGGAGCTCGGCGATCGGCTGCGTCGCTGCCTCGAGAGCGAGGACGTGCTGCAGAGCGCCGCCCTCGAGGCGTTCAAGGCGCTGCCGCGCTTCGAGTACCGCGGCGCCGGCAGCCTGCGCGCCTATCTCCACCGCATCGTGCTGAACACGATCCGCGACCGGGCCGACCACTTCGCGGCGAAGAAGCGCGCCGCTGCGGTGCCGCTGACCGAGTCCGTCGCCGAGGGCCTCGCGGAGACGGGGCCCGTCTACCACGACGCCCCGCGTTTCCTCGCCCTCGAGCGCGCCATGCTCGAACTCCCGATGGACATGCGCGAGGTCATCGTGCTGCGTCGCGTGCAGGGACTCTCGAGCAAGGAGGCGGCAACGCAGATGGGGCGCAGCGACGAGGCGACGCGGAAGCTCTACTCGCGCGCGATGGCCCGGCTCGCGATGGCGCTCGGCAAGGGCGCGCCGTGAAGGAGCGCGTCGAGGAGCTGGTCGCCGAGTTCGTCCAACGCCGCGAGGACGGCGAGGCGCTCGAGCCGACGGACTTCGTCGCCGCGCATCCGGACTGCGCCGACGAGCTGCGGACCGCGCTCGCCGCGCTCGGCCTCGTTGAAGCGACCCTTCCGGACCGCGGTGCCGTGCCGGCGCGGGTCGGCGACTGGGAGGTCGAGGGTGAACTCGGCCGCGGCGGCATGAGCCGCGTGCTGGCCGCGCGGCGCGGCGAACAGCGTGCGGCGATCAAGCTGCTGGGCAGCGGCGTGTTCGCGTCGCCGCGCGCGCTCGAACGCCTGCGTCGCGAGGGCGAGCTGCTCCTGCGCTTCGCGCATCCGAACGTGGTGCGCGTGCTCGAGCTCGGCAGCACCGACGGGCTGCCCTACCTCGCGCTCGAGCGGATCGACGGCGCGAACCTCGCCGAGCGCATCGCGGCGGCGCGCGCCGACGGCGCGTGTGCGGCGGCCGCGCTGCCCGGCGAAGGGAGCGCGGAGGCTCGCGCGGCGCGCCTCGTCGCGGCGCTCGCGCGCGCGGTGCACGCGGCGCACGGCGTCGGTCTGCTGCACCGCGACATCAAGCCGGGCAACGTGCTGCTGCGCGGCGACGGCACGCCGGTGCTGATCGACTTCGGTCTGTCCGCCGACGAGTCCGCCGCGACTCTGACGCAATCCGGCGATCTGCTCGGCACGCCGCAGTTCATGGCGCCGGAGCAGGCGCGCGGCGAGCGCGCCGACGCGCGCACCGATGTGTACGGGCTCGGCGTGGTCCTCCACGAGCTGCTCACGCGCACCTCGCGCTTCCCGGCGGACGATGCCGCGAAGGCCCTCGCGCGCGTGCGGCGCGAGCCCCTCGCACTCGGGCCGGAGCTCCGTGGCCCGCTCCGCACGATCCTCGCGCGCGCGCTCGCCTTCGCGCGTGCGCATCGCTTCGCCGGCGCACTCGATCTCGCGGTGCAGCTCGAGCGCGTGGCGTCGAACGCCCCGATCTCGGTGCGCGATCTCCCGCTCCCGGTGAGGATCGCGGGGGTCGCACAGCGTCATCGCCGGTTCGCGGCCACGGCCATCGCGCTGCTCGTCGTGGTCGGGGCGAGCCTGTCGTGGTCGCGCTTCGGCGGCGACGGCGGCTCACGTCTCGTGAGACTCGCGGCGCTGCGCGCGGCGATCGCGGATGCGTGGCTCGCGGAGGACGCTCCGGCGCTCACGACGGCGCTCGACGACCTGTCCGCGCTCGAGCCGACGCACCCGCTCGTCCGCGCCATCCCGGCCTTCGCGAACCAGGCGCCCGTCGACGAGTCGATTGCAGCGTTGGTCGAGGGAGCGCGGGCGCTCGTGCGCGAGGAACCCGGGCAGGCGATCGAACCGCTCGAGCGCGCGGCGGCGCGCTTCGCCGACGAACCGCTCGCGCTCGTCATGCTCGGCATCGCGGCGGAGCGCGCGGGGCGTGGCCCGCGCGCCGCCGAAGCGCTGTCGGCGGCGGTGCACCTCCTGCCGCACTCGAGCGCGTCGCGGCTCGCGCTGGCCCGTGTGCACCGCAAGGCCGAGCGCCATGCCGATGCCGAGCTGCTGCTCGTCGAGGCGAGCCGCATCGCACCGCGAGCGGTGGAGGTCTGGATCGCCCTGTGCGACGTACGTCTGCGTTTGAAGGACAGCC
>JADLHO010000138.1 GCA_020848735.1 Planctomycetota bacterium
GGCGGAGCCGAGGGTGACGGTGAAGTTGAGGCTCTTCTGGCCGCTCGGGATGCCTTCGCCGACGTAGGTCTCGAAGAGGCGGAGCTCGCGGACGAGGTTCTCGTCGCCTTCCTGGCCGAGGGCGCGGAGGAAGGTCTCGAACTCGGCGACGCTGCGCGACTGGGCGACGATGAGGGCGACGTCGACGGGTTGGCTCGGATAGGCGGGGATGGCGCGGTAGCGCGGCGACTCGGCACCGCTGGCGAGCAGGGCGCGGATGTCGAGGTTGGCGATGGCGAGCTCGGCGTCGAGGCCCAGCGCGCGCTGCACCTTCGGGTGGAGCAGGCCGACGTAGCCGACGACGACGCCCGCGCGCTCGAGGCACGCGTTGCGGCCGGGGTGCACGAAGGGCAGCGGCGCCTCGACGCGGCGCGTGGCCGACGCGGGGTAGCCGCAGCGCGCGAGGATGGACTCGATGCCGGCGCGCAGCTCCGCGTAGGGGTTCGCGCCGCCCTTCCGCGCCCAGGCGAACGCGAGCTCGCGCCGTTCGCTCGGCAGGCCGTGGGCATCTTGGGTCTCGGGCTGGTAGCCCTTGCCGTCCTCGAAGAGGAAGACCTCGGACTGCCGGCGCAGGTTGTCCGCGAGGTTGCCGAGCAGGCTCGGCATCACGTGGCGGCGCATGCGCGTGGCCTCGGGCGTCACCGGGTTCGTGACGCGCACGTAGGGGTGCTCCGCCACGCCGCAGGCGGCGAGGAGCGCGTCGGGCACGAAGGAGTAGTCGTAGACCTCGTGGGCGCCGAGTTCCGTCGCCGCGAGCGTGCCGAGCGCGCGGCAGAGCCAGAGCTCGGGCTCGCGCTGCGGCACCGCCACGACGCTGCGCAACGGCAGCTCCGCGATGTTGTCGTAGCGGAACATGCGGCCGACCTCCTCGATGAGGTCGTCCTCGATCGCGATGTCCTTCGTCGCGCGGAACGAGGGCACGCCGACCTCGTACTCGCGGGTGCCCGCATCGCCCTGCGCCGTGACCGGGAACTCGAGGCTGCGCAGGATGCCCGTGACCTGCTCCTCGCTCAGCACGACGCCGAGCTTGAGGTCGAGCCGCGCCTTGCGGAGGCGGATCGTGCGCGGCGCGAAGCGCCACGCGGCCGGATCCGCGAGCGGACCCGCGACGCGCACCGCGGGAGCGAGCTCGCGCAGCATCGTCACGAAGCGGTGCACGGCGAGCTCGGTGCCCGCGGGATCGAGCGACTTCTCGAAGCGCGCGCTCGCGTCGCTCCGCAGGCCGAGGCGATTGCTGGTCCGGCGCACGGTGGCCGCGTGGAAGCTCGCCGACTCGAGCAGGATCGCACGCGTCGTGGAGTCGACCTTCGTGCTCTCGCCCCCCATCACGCCCGCCAGCGCGGCGGGCTCGTCGCCCGCGGTGATGAGGAGATCCTTCGGCGCGAGCTCGCGCACGACGCCGTCCAGCGTGGTGATGCGCTCCCCCGCGCGCGCGAAGCGCACGCCGATCGGCCGGTCGCCGAGCTTGTCCGCGTCGAACGCGTGCAGGGGCTGGCCGAGGTCGAACATCACCCAGTTGGTGAGGTCGACGAGCAGATCGATGCTGCGCGCACCGAGCGCGGCGAGCGACCAGCGCAGCCCGTGCGGCGAACGCGCGTGCGGCACGCCCTCGAGACGGAGCCCGAGATAGCGCGGGCACGCGGCCCGGTCCTCGATCGCGATGCGCGGCGCGCGGCCCGTCGCCGGAAACTCCGCGCGCGGACCGAAGGGCCGCAGCGGTCGGCCCCAGATCGCCGCGAGCTCGCGCGCGATGCCGTAGTGCCCCCAGAGATCGGGGCGGTGGTTGATCGACTTGTTGTCGATCTCGAGGACCCAGTCGGCCACGCCCAGCGCCGTCGCGAAGGGCTGACCGAGCTTGCCGGCGGCCTCGCGCTCGTCGAGCACGAGGATGCCCTCGCCACCGTCGCCGATGCCGAGCTCGGACTCCGAGCAGATCATCCCGAAGCTCTCGACGCCGCGGATCTTCGCGGCCTTGATCACGAGGCCACCCGGGAGCTTCGCGCCCACGGTCGCCACCGCGACGTGCTGCGACGCCGCCACGTTCGGCGCCCCACAGACGATCTGCAGCGGCATCGCTCCGCCCACGTCGACCGTGGTGACCGAGAGCTTGTCGGCGCCCGCGTGCTTCTCGCGCGTCAGCACGCGCCCGATCACGACGCCCTGCAGGTCCTGCGCGAAGCCCGCGATGCCCTCGACCTCGGCGGTCGACATCGTGAGGTCGGCGAGCACGTCCTGCGGCGTCTTGTCGGCGAGGTCGACGTAGCGCCCGACCCAGTTCAGCGAGATCTTCATCGCGTCACCCCGTCGAACTGCGAGAGGAAGCGGAGATCGCCCCCCATGAAGAGGCGGATGTCGTCGATGCCGTAGCGCAGCATGACGACGCGCTGCAGCCCCATGCCGAAGGCGAAGCCGGTGTAGCGCTCGGGGTCGATGCCGCCGGCGCGCAGCACGTTCGGATGGACCATCCCGCAGGGCAGGATCTCGATCCAGCCGCTGTGCTTGCACACGGAGCAGCCCTTGCCGTTGCAGAACGGACAGTTCACGTCGAGCTCGAAGCCGGGCTCCACGAAGGGGAAGAAGCCCGGCCGCAGGCGCACCTTCACGTCACGCTCGAGGATGACCCGCAGGCAGGTCTTCATCGTGTGGATGAGGTTGGCGGTCGACACGCCCTCGTCCACGACGAGCCCCTCCATCTGGTAGAAGCTGTGCTCGTGGCTCGCGTCGACGGTCTCGGCGCGGAAGCAGCGCCCCGGCACGATCACCTTCAGCGGCGGCGCGAAGCGCTGCATGCTGCGGATCTGCACCGGCGAGGTGTGCGTGCGCAGGAGATTGCCGTCGTCGAGCCAGAAGGTGTCCTGCGTATCGCGCGCGGGGTGATCCGCGGGGATGTTCAGCGCGGCGAAGTTGAACCAGTCGGTCTCGATCTCCGGGCCGTCCTGCCAGGTGAAGCCGAGCGAGGTGAAGAGATCGACGAGCTGGTTGCGCACGATCGTGATCGGGTGCAGGGTCCCGCGGCGCCGCGGCACGGGCACGCGCACGCCGGCGGCCGCAGCGGCCACGAGCGGCGGCTCGCTCGGGTCGAAGTCGTCGGCCGAGAGCGCCGCATCGAGGGCCTGCGCCTCGAGCGCCGCGCGGCGCGCCGCGAAGCGGGCCTCGAGCGCGAGCTTCAGCTCGTTGGCGGCGCGACCGGCGGCGGGGCGCTCCTCCTTGGGGAGGCGGGAGACGCCCTTCACCAGCTCGGTCACCTCGCCGCTCTTGCCGAGCAGCGAGGACTCGAGCGCGCTCAGTGCTGCGAGGTCGTGGGCCGCGTCGATCGCGGCCAGGAATTCGTCGCGACGGTCGTGCAAGGTTCCTCTCCGCGCGCCCCGCGTCTCGCATCGGTCGCGGGGGCGCGGGCCGCGGAACCGACCGCGGCGCGGCTCAGCTCAGCGCGGCGCGGGCCTTGTCGACGAGCTGCGCGAAGGCGGCGGCGTCGTGGATCGCGAGCTCGCTGAGCTCCTTGCGATTGAGCGCGATCTTGGCGAGCTGCACGCCGTGGATGAAGCGGCTGTACTTCATGCCCAGCGCTTCGACCGCGGCGGTGAGACGGGTGATCCAAAGGCGACGGAAGTCGCGCTTCTTGCGGCGGCGACCGACGAGGCGGAAGCGGTCCGCTCGCATCGTCGATTCCTTCGCCATCCGGAACAGGGTGCTCCGGGCTCCGCGGAAGCCCTTCGCGCGCTTGAGGACGCGATTGCGGCGCTGGCGAGTGGCTGGGCCGTTGGTGACGCGCATGGCAGTTCTCTAGTCTTGGTCGGTCTCTGGTCGTGGTCGGGAGGGGACCGCGAGGATCAGCAGCCGCGCAGGGCCTGCGCCATGGTCTTGGCGAAGCGACCCGGGAGGCAGGCCGCGCGACGGAGCGCGCGCTTGCGCTTGCGGCTGCGGCGCACGAGCAGGTGCGATGTGAAGGCGTGATGACGCTTGACCTTGCCGGTCTTGGTCAGCTTCATCCGCTTGACGATGGACTTCCTGGTCTTCAGCTTGGACATCGCTCGGTTCCGTGCGAAAGGGCGAGCACGGTAGCGAGCCCTTCGGCAGCTCGCAAGTACGAGCTCGACACGGATTTCAGCGCGTCGCCCTGCGCCCCCGCGGTTGCCTTCGCGGGTCCCGACGGGTCCCATCCCCGCCCCGCTCCGCCGAACCGATGCTCGACGTCCTCCTCGCCCTGCTCCAGACCGCGGTCTTCTGCGCCATCGCCACAGCCTTCCTGCTCCCGGCGCTGCGCCGCAAGGTCGCCTGGTCGATCCTCGCGCTCGGCGCCCTCGCCCTGCTCGGCGGACTGCTCGCGGGCGGGACGCGACGCCTCGACGTCAGCGCCGCCTTCCCCACCTTCCGCACCAACCAGATCGGCCTCTTCGACTTCCCCATCGAGACCGTCGAGGCGCCGGGCTTCGCGTTCGGCCTCGTCTGCCTGCTCTTCCTCGGCCTCTGGGCGGCGGTCCTGCTCTGGATCGACCGCAGGACCTGGCCGCCCGGCGAGCTGCGCCCCGCGGCCGGCAGCGGCGTCCCGCCCTTCGGTCTACCGCTCCTGCTCGCCTGGAGCGGGATCGCGTTCATCCTGGCGCTCGAGAAGACCGCGGCCCCCGCCGGCCTCGTGCGCCCGGTGCCCTTCGACCGCGTGATCTTCCCCGCCTCGATCGCCGCCGCCGCGCTGCTCGCGATCCGGCTCCGCAGCGTGATGCCGGCCCTGCTCTGGGTCTGTCTGCTCGTCAGCGCCGCGCGCTGGCCGATCGCCGCGATCGCGACCTGGGTCAGCGAGGCCGGGCTCGGCACCTCGCTCGACGTCCACTCGATCACCGACTTCGCCAACCCTTTCGCGCAGGTGCCCGTGCACGTGCTGCCGCGGAGCGGCGAGCAGTTCGCGTGGCTGATCTGGGCGCCCCAGCTCCTCCTGCTGCCGGCCTTCTATCTCTTCAGCGCCGGCGGCATCGCCTTCGCGGTCGCGATGTTCGTGCTGCACCCGCCCGAGGGCCGCGGCCCCCACGCCGAGCAGCCGGCCGGGCCGCCGAACGAGCCGGCCGACCCGGCCGGGGCTCAGCGCGGCACGCCGGGCACGCGGTAGACCAGCACGCTCATGTCCTTCGGCCCCGTCATGCACACGAACGCGTGACGCTGGAAGGCGCCGCCGCGGATCGCGGCGTCGAGGCTGCCATCGCCGTCCCACTCCGCGAGCTCGGGCTCGGTGAGCACGAACCAGAGCTCGCGCTTCGCCTCGCGCGCCTCGGCGACGAGCTTCTCGAAGTAGCCGCGACCGCCGCCCGCGCGGCCGATGTCCCACGACGTGATCCCGCGCACGACGAAGTCCGGATCGGGGCGGCCGTAGAAGGAGCGGCGGTCGAGGTAGTACGCGAGGCTCGGTTCGTTGGTCGCGAGCACGAGCACCGGGCCCTTCGACTCGTCGCGCACGGCATGGGCCGCCTCGCGCCAGCGCGGCCGATCCCCGCTGCGCTTGAAGTAGTAGAGGAAGCCCTCCGAGCCGAGCGACGCGACCATGATGAGCGGCATGGTCCAGCGCAGCAGGCGCGGGATCGTGCCGCGCTCGGGCACGGCGTCGGCGAGTTCGACGATCAGGCGTGCGGCGAGCAGGAGCGCCGCCGGCAGCACGATCAGTCCGTACTGCGCGGTGACCTTCATCACGAAGGACCCGAGCACGACGAGGACGAGCATCGGCGCGAAGAGCCACGAGCCGAGCAGCACGACCTCGCGACGCCCCGCGCGCAGCCCCATCAGCAGCAGGCCCGCGAAGGCCGCCGCGACGAACTCCGGCCGCAGGAACCACGCGAAGGTCTGCGCGAGGTGCACGAACGAGAACTCGGGCTTCTTCTCGGCGGCCGTCGGCACCGTGCGCTGGATCCACGCGACGACCGCGCCGAGCAGGACGAGCAGGACGACGATCGGCAGGGGCCGCGAGAGCCGCTTGCGCAGCTCGAGCCGCTGCGCGAACTCGATCGACAGGAACGCGATCGCGACGAAGATCCCCGCGAGGCCCGAGGGGTGCCATGCGCCGGCGCCGAGGATCGCGAGCGCGGCGAGCGCGCCCCAGAGCGCCGAGCGGGCCTCGGCGAAGCGATGGAGGGCGAAGATCCCCACCATCGCGAAGAGCAGCTCGGGCGCGTAGCCGCGCGCGTTCTGGCTCCAGTAGATGTGCCAGGGCGAGATCGTGAGGAAGGCCGCCGCGAGCAGCGCCGCCCGCCGGCCGACGATCGCGCGGCCCGCGATCGCGATCATCGGGATCGAGACGATGCCGAAGAACGCGAACGGCAGGCGCAGCCAGCCCTCGCCCGAGCTCGGCACCACCTCGAGCAGGCCGCGCAGCAGGAGGTAGCCGAGCGGGTAGTTCGAGACGTTCGAGCTCCAGAACTCGCTCAGGCTCGAGGTCGCGTCGCGGAAGCTGTGCGCCTCGTCGACCCAGAAGGACCACTCGCCGAGCTTGTAGAGCCGCAGCGCCGCGCCGCAGACCGTCAGCAGCAGGAGCACGCGGACGTGGAAGGTGCGGAAGCTGCCGTAGCCGTCCGCGGTCCGCTCGTCGCTGCCTCTCATCGGATCGGAGTTCACCGGGGCTCGTGATACCAGGATGCTCGTGCGGACAGGACGGGACGGTGCATCACCTGTCGGCCGAACGCGACCCGCCGCCGGAGTCCAGGCCGAGCGCGTCGGCGACGAGCCGCGCCTGCTCGTGCTTGTGGACCTGCAGGACCCCGGTCGCCGGGCTCGCCGCGGCCTTGCGACCGGCGTAACGCGACCACGCCGCGCGGTCGCGCACGTAGGTCCAGGCCCCCATGTTGGCGGGCTCTTCCTGGCACCAGACCAGCTCGCGCCGGGCGGGGAAGCGCGCGAGGGCGGCCGCGAGCTCGGCCGCGGGCCAGGGCGCGAGGCGTTCGACGCGCAGCAGCGCGAGCCCGCGGCAGTCCGCCGCCTGCGCGGCCTCGAGCAGCTCGTAGAAGACCTTGCCGCTGCAGGCCACGACGCGCTCGACCTCGGCGTCGGGCACGGGATCGTCCGCGCGCCGATCGACGAGCAGCGGCTCGAAGCGGCCGCCGCACAGCGCCGCGAGCGGCGAGCCCGCGGTCCGCTGCCGCAGCAGGCTCTTCTGCGTCATCACCACGAGCGGCTTGCGGTCGGGGTCGAGGCCCTGCTCGCGGAGCAGGTGGAAGTACTGCCCCGCGTTGCTCGCGTTCGCGACGCGGAGGTTGTCCTCCGCGACGAGCTGCAGGAAGCGCTCGAGCCGCGCCGAGCTGTGCTCCGGGCCCTGACCGTCGTAGCCGTGCGGCAGGAGCAGGACGAGGTTCGTGCGCTGGCCCCACTTCGCCTCGCCCGCGGCGAGGAACTGGTCGATCTGGATCTGCGCGCCGTTGCCGAAGTCGCCGAACTGCGCCTCCCAGAGCGTGAGCCCGCCGGGCTCGCGCACGCTGTAGCCGTACTCGAAGCCGAGCGCGGCCTCCTCGCTGAGCAGGCTGTCGACGACCAGAAAGCGCGCCGGCGGCACGGCGAGCGCGGCGAGGGGCACGTGCTTGCTGCCGCGCGCCGTGTCGACGAAGACCGCATGCCGTTGCGAGAAGGTGCCGCGGCCGCTGTCCTGGCCCGCGAGGCGCACGCTGCGGCCGGCATCGAGCAGGACGGCGAACGCGAGCGTCTCCGCGGTCGCGAAGTCGAAGGGCTGTTCGCCGCGGCCCATCGCGCGTCGGCGCTCGAGCAGCATCGCGAGCTTCTCGTGCGCGACGAAGCCCTCGGGCAGGCTGGTCACGCGCTCGAGCAGCGCCAGGAGCGCGTGCTCGTCCGGCGGCGCCGCGGGGACCGCCGCGCGCGGCGGCTCGGCGGCGGCCGCGTCGTCTGCGTCGCGCAGCGCCGCGGCCTCGCTCTCCGGCGGTCGGCTCTGCCGCACCTCGCCCAGGGCCTCGCGCAGGCGTTGCTGCAGCGACTCGTCGAAGCGCGCCGCCTCGCTGGCGTCGAGCACGCCCGCGCGCAGGAGCCAGTCCTGGTAGATCGCGCGCACCGACGCGTGCGCCTCGATCCGCTTGTAGAGCAGGGGTTGCGTGAAGCTCGGCTCGTCGCCCTCGTTGTGGCCGTGGCGGCGGTAGCAGACGATGTCGAGCACGCACTCGCGTTGCCAGGCCTGCCGATACTCGACGGCGAGCCGGATCATGCGCACGGCCGCGAGCGGGTCGTCGCCGTTGACGTGGAAGATCGGCGCCTGGATCGCCTTCGCGACGTCCGTGCAGAACAGCGTGCTCCGCGAGTCGCGCGGGTCGGTCGTGTAGCCGATCTGGTTGTTGACGATGACGTGCACCGTCCCGCCCGTGCGGTAGCCGTGGAGCTGCGACATCTGAAGCGTCTCGCCGACGACGCCCTGCCCCGCGAAGGCCGCGTCGCCGTGGATCAGCACCGGCAGCACCGCGCGCCGCGCCGCGTCGCCGCCGCCCTCGCCCGCGAGCTGGTCCTGCAGCGCGCGCGCCATCCCCTCGACCACCGGATCGACCGCCTCGAGATGGCTCGGATTGCACGCGAGCTCGAGCTCGACCTCGTGGCCGCCGAGCGTGCGGTACCGCGCGCGCGCGCCGAGGTGGTACTTCACGTCGCCCGAGCCCTGCGTCGACTGCGGATCGATCTGCCCCTCGAACTCCGTGAAGATGCGCGTCAGCGGCTTGCCCATCACGTGCGCGAGCACGTTGAGGCGGCCGCGGTGTGCCATCCCGAGCATCGCGTGCGACACGCCGAGCTCGGCGGCGCGGTCGAAGAGCGCGTCCAGCACGGGGATCAGCGTCTCGCCGCCCTCGAGCGAGAAGCGCTTGTGGCCGACGAAGCGCGAGTGCAGGAAGCGCTCGAAGACCTCCGCCTCGACCAGCTTGTCGAGCACGCGCAGCATCGTCGCGCGCGGCAGCTCGCCCTGGTTGCGCGTGCCCTCCATGCGCGTGCGCAGCCACTCGCGTTGCTCGGGGTCGGCGATGTGCATGTACTCGACGCCCACGTGCCGCGTGTAGGTCGCGCGCAGCACGTCGCGGATCGCGCGCAGGGTCCGTGCCTCGCCGCTGCCCGTGCCGCCGTACCAGAACTCGCGGTCGAGGTCCCAGATCGTGAGCCCGTACTGCCCCATCTCGAGCTCGGGGAAGGTCCGCACGCCCTGGCCCAGCGGGTCGAGGTCGGCGAGCAGGTAGCCGCGCACGCGGTAGGCGCGCGCGTACTGCATCACGCGCGCCGCGCGCTCCATGTCCTCGAAGCCGCGCTGGCGTGAACCGGGAGCGGCGCGGCGGTCGGTCTCCATCCGCAGCGGCGCGTAGGGCACGCCGAGGTCGTGGAAGAGCGCGTCGTAGAAGCCGTGTTCGCCGATCAGCAGCTCGTGCATCCAGCGGAGGAACTCGCCGGAGTCGGCGCCCTGGATCACGCGGTGGTCGTAGGTGCTCGTCAGCGTGAGCACCTTGCCGATGCCGAGCTCCACGAGCGTCTCGGGCGAGGCGCCGGCGAAGACGGCGGGCACGTCGATCGCGCCCGTGGCGACGATGAACGACTGCCCCGTCATGAGGCGCGGCAGCGAGCTGACCGTGCCGAGCGTGCCGGGGTTCGTCAGCGTGCAGGTCGTGTCGTGGAAGTCGGCGGGCGTGAGCCTGCCGCGGCGCGCCTTGCTCACCTGCGCGTCGTAGGCCGCGACGAAGGTCGCGAAGCTCAGCGCCGCGCAGTCCTTCACGTTCGGCACGACGAGGCTGCGCGCGCCGTCCTCGCGCGGCACGTCGACGGCGATGCCGAGATCGAGCCGGGCCAGCGTCTCGCGGTGCGGCTTGCCGTCGCGCTCGAGGAAGCGCACGCGCATCCCGGGCACGCGCTGCCACGCGCTCACGAGCGCCCACGCGATCACGTGCGTGAAGCTGATCTTCCCGCGGTGCTCCGCACCGAGGTGCTCGTTGACGATGCGCCGGTTCTCCTCGAGCACCTTCACGGGCACCTCGCGCGTCGAGGTGGCCGTCGGCACGCGCAGGCTCTCGGCCATGTTCTCGGCGATCCGCGCGGCGACCCCGCGCAGCGCCTCGACGCGCTCGACGTGCTCGACGCGCTCGACGTGCTTGACGGGCTCGCCGCCGGTCGCCGTGCCGGCGCTCGCGGGTGCCGGCTCGCCCTCGGGCTGCGGCAGGCGCTCCGCGAAGAAGCGGCGCCATTCCTCGGGCACCGCGTCGGGCCGCGCGAGGTACTCCGTCCAGATCTGCTCGACGTAGCCCGCGTTGACGCCGAAGAGCTCCTCGAAGTCGAACGAACCGGGCTTCTGCTTGGCGCTCACGGTGGCGAATCCTCTGGCGGTCGATTGCGATCCGGCCGCGGCGCGGCCCGGGGCGCGGGACTGCGCCACGGCGGGCCACGCTTCAATCCGCCGCGGGCGACCGTCTCAACGCTTCGTGATCATCATCACGAGGCGGCGCCCGTCTTCCTGGGGCTCGCGTTCGATCTTCGCGATGTCCTGGAGCCGGTTGCAGACCTCGCGCATGACCTTGATGCCGAGGTCCTTGTGCATCATCTCGCGGCCGCGGAAGAGGCAGTTGATCTGGACCTTGTCCCCTTCCTCGAGGAACTGGCGCGCCTTCTTGACCTTCACCTCGATGTCGTGCTCGGCGATCTTCGGGCGGACCCGGACCTCCTTCACCTGCACCTGGTGCTGCTTGCGCTTGCTCGCCTGGTCCTTCTTCTTCTGCTCGTACTTGAACTTCCCGTAGTCCATCAGGCGGCAGACCGGCGGACGCTGGTCTGGCGCGATCTCCACGAGGTCGAGCCCCTTCTCGGCGGCCATCGCGAGGGCGTCGTTGATCTCGACGACGCCCTTCATGTTGCCCTCGTCGTCGACGAGCCGCACCTGCTTGACGCGGATGCGCTGATTGATGCGGGGTCCGGACGGCTTCGCCGCTTGCTCGCGGGGGGGCCTACGCATGGCCATGGAGTTCGATCCTCATGAAGCGCTTCACCTCTCTGCTCGGGTCGGAAAGGCCCCTGGTCGCAGGACGAGGGGCGGCGAGAGGGTAGCGGCAAGGCCGGGGCGGCGGAAGCCGCTCGCCGCGGGCGGCCCGGCGCGTCAGGTCCGCGCGTTCGCCGCGGTCTGCAGGCGGACCGCGAACTCCGCGACGGTCATCGTGCCGAGATCGCCGTCCTTGCGGTCGCGCACGGTGAGCCGTCCGCCCTCGACCTCCGCGTCGCCGGCGACCGCCACCATCGGCACCTTCTCCTCCCAGAGGTGGTGCCGCACCTTCGCCCCGACCTTGTCGGAGGACAGGTCCGCCTCGACGCGCAGGCCCTGCGCCCGCAGCTCTGCGGCCACCCGCTCCACGTAGCTCGCGTGCCGATCGCCGACCGAGAGCAGCGCCGCCTGCACGGGTGCGAGCCAGACCGGGAAGGCGCCCGCGTGGTGCTCGATGAGCACGCCGAAGAAGCGCTCGAGCGAGCCGAGCAGGGCCCGGTGCAGCATGAAGGGCCGCGTGCGTCCGCCGCTCTGGTCGACGAACTCCAGGTCGAAGCGCTCGGGCAGGTTGAAGTCGAGCTGCAGCGTCGAGCACTGCCAGTGCCGGCCGAGGCTGTCCTTGATCTTCACGTCGATCTTCGGGCCGTAGAACGCGCCGCCGCCGGCGTCGACCGCGAACGGGAGCCCGAGCTTCTCGAGCGCCATCCGCAGCGCGTTCTCCGCGCGGTCCCAGTCGGCGAGCTGGCCGACGAACTTCGCGGGCCGCGTCGAGAGGTTCATCTCGTACTCGTGGAGGCCGAAGCTCCGCAGGATGTGCAGGATGAAGTGCAGCACGCGCTCGATCTCGCTCTCGAGCTGATCGGGGCGCACGAAGAGGTGCGCGTCGTCCTGCGTGAAGCCGCGCACGCGCATCAGCCCATGCAGCGCGCCCGCGTCCTCGTAGCGGTAGACGGTGCCGAGCTCCGCCCAGCGGAAGGGCAGGTCGCGGTACGAGCGCCGCTTGCTCTTGAAGATCTGCACGTGGAACGGGCAGTTCATCGGCTTGA
>JADLHO010000139.1 GCA_020848735.1 Planctomycetota bacterium
CGAGGGCAGGCGTACCCGCGCTGCCGCGTGCGCGTCGGTCATCGCGGCCGGCGGCCCGATGTCGGAAGCCTCGCTGGCCACGCGCACCTCGACGAAGTCGCCCTCGCTCTTCGCCTGGCGCAAGCGGAGCGCCCACCACGACAGGGTCCCCTCCGGGATGCCCGACCGCGTGGAGATCTCCCGCAGCGTCAGCCCCTGCTTCTCACGCAATCGCAGCCATCGTTCGATCGCCGCGCGGCGCTCGTTCGGCCTTGCCATGTCGCCCAGCGTCCCGGTGGCGCTGGGCGAAAACAGATGCAGTTGGCCGAACAGTTACGGTGAGGCCGTAGCCGCTGGCGTCGAGATGCCCTGTTTGGCAGGGCCGTCGCATTCCACCGGGAATGCGCCCTGACCAATTTCGGATCGATCGCGCTCGCCATGGGCGCCCTCCCGAGGCAGAGAGCGGACATGGTAACTCCGCCCGTCAGGATCTTTGCTGGGGGCGCCGGGTAATCGGCGTCCCTACCGCGATCCATCGACAGCTGATGCCATGATCCGGGAAAAAGTACAAGTACGATTTACGAAACCACTTCCACACTCAAACGGCGCGACGGGGACGACCAAGTGCCAAGTCCCGGGAGTCCTTGTGTCAATACCACCCAAGAGAAATGGCGCCATTATGGCCCATATGCAGACCTATTGCGGCCAAGAGACCACCCGACTCTCGTGCCAGCCCGCATAGAACGCCGAGAGCGGCAATCGCGCAGATATCCCACGCGAACAGGTTTCCATAGTTAATGAGCTCGAGTCTGGATGGAACGTGCATGAGCAAGAACAACATTGACGTTCCAAGCAGACAGGCGCTGCGTCCAATGGGGCGCAGAAGTTTCCACTGCATGCCACGAAAGACGGCCTCCTCAGCGACAGGCCCTATTATGTCCTCGCGGAGCGACAACTTTCTGCCAAGAGCATCCAGTTCATTCGTCTCGAAACCTACGCTAGCCATAGTCACCACGACCCCTATCGCCAATCCCGCCAGCAGTGCCAATGTTCCCCTGATCGGGTATCGGGAAACACGGCTTCGCCGGCACGGGATTGGGAAGGACTTAGGCACGCTAATCGCTTGTGATTGAAAGGCGCAGGCGACAACCCAGGCAACGCACATGGAGAGCAGCGGGCACAGGGCACTCCAAAGTGACTGCCGATCCACCGCACAGAGGAACATCTCGACCGAGAGGAACGCGGCAGTAATCCAGATGCATCGGTGGAAAGCGTTCCCGAGGGAAGTCAGGCGCATGAGTTTCCAAGCATTCGACTCCTTCAAGGGGAGGCGACGAGGGGCGTACTTGAGGGAGCTACATCTAACTCATGGAATAGGACGACAGGGGTCTAGACCAGTGACCCTGCCCCGCTTTCGTGGACGCGGGGTTTGGAGTCATGACTCGTAGCCCCGGAAATGGCTTTGGTCAACCGGCTGCAGAAGCAGTCCGACTTCCCCGCCCGATGAAGCAGACGCAGGCTCTGCAGTGGTGGAACCTGCTGAGGAACGGTCGGGCTGACGGTGAGCCAAGGGCAACATCACGGGGACGTCGGACGAGTCCGTCAAGCCCGTCCGCCTGGCTCGGCGTGCTGCATGGACGGCGGGATCTCTCGCCCAGTCATCATTCGGACCCGCGATCACGGTCGGATCGCTCGAGACCGTCCGCTCCCGTCGTCCCGGGCAGCAGGCCGCGCAGGCATCACGCCAGCGGGGCGTCGATGCGGAGCGGAAACCACGTGGTGGCATGGCGCCGTGGCGAGGAGCGTCGGCGGCGGCGATCGGATCGTCGTACGGCGGCGAGCTCGTGCCGGGGCGATTTCACTTCGGGTGACTCAGGGAACGGAGCCAGCGACAAGCCGCGACCACGACGGGATCGTCCGCTCCGCCGAAGCGGGCCCAATCGACCTCCACCGCTTCGTCTGGCGGGATCGCTCTGTCGTAGCGTTTACCGTTGCGGTCGGCCTGGACGGTCACCGTCAGGATCAGCATGGCGCCGTCGGCGAGTGCTTTCGTCGTGCTTCCGATCGGCACGCCGCGCGTGCCTTCGCCGAACCGCCGCGTGCGCGCGCGGCCCGCGAACGCAACCACGAGCGCTTCTCCGCCCTGCGCCGTCACCGGGCTGGTGAGAATCGCGATGGGCAGGTCGTCGCGGAGGGGATGAGGGGTGGCGACATTGGCGAGCTCGTAGCCCTCGAAGATCGCGGACCCGCGTTCGGCGTCGTAGCTCCACTCGGAGCTGTTGTGGGAACTGGTGTAGGCCCCGAGCTTGCCGTTGCCCGCAAGCGGGCCGACGCTGGCGAGCATCGGCTCCACGCTCCCGCCAGGGTTCCGCCGCAGGTCGACGATGCAACCGCGCAGCTCGCCGTCGTCGACCTGACCGAGCAGCGCGTGCACTTCGTCGTCGTAGCTCGCTCCCCTCGCGCCGCTGACTCCCGGCAGCTCGAGATAGGCGATCTGGTCGTCCAGCCTTCGTGCGGTCGGCGGCAGGTACTCGTCGAAGGTCGCGAGCGCCACCTGCACCGGTCGCGGCTCTGCGTCGCCGGTCCGTACGGAGAGTTCCAGCGGCGCCGTGCTGCGGTCGGCGCGTTGCCCACTCCGGAACAAGCGCTCGAATTCGAAACGCGGTAGGTGAGCAAACCCCGTCACGCCCTCTACCGCGACGATGCGGTCGCCAGCCGCGAGGCCCGCCGCCTCGGCCGGGCTGCCCGGCCAGACCTGCGCCACGACGGTGTCGCCGGGTTCGACGAGAAGGCCCGTCGATCTTGCCGGGCGCTTGGCGGACATCAGCTTCGCAGCCTCGGGTTCGAGGAGTCTCGCGTGTGGGTCGCCGAGGCTGGCGAGCGCGTCACGGATCGCGGGATAGGTGTCCGCGGGCGTCAAGGCGCCTGCCGCGGCGATCGTGGCCATGGCCTTCGCCCGCAGTTTCTCCCAATCCGTGCCATAGACCCGCGAGCCCTTCTCGACTTCGTCGAGTGCGGCTGCGAGATAGCGCGCTGCCTCGGCCGAGGCTTCGGGGGCGTTCGACTGGGTTCGGGCGAGGCCCGTCAGGAGGAGGATCGATCCGCAGACGAGGTAGCTGTTCATGGCCAGGGGTCGCCACTCTCGGCGCTCGCGACGTTGGCGACAAGGACTCCGCGGCGCCGCCCGGTGCGCATCGAGGTACTTGCCGCCCCGAACTGACCTTGCCCCGCATTCGGCGACGTCCGCCACGGGTCGACCGCTCTCTGTGACCTGCTTGATCGCCTCGACCTTGAACTCGCGTCGGTGCTTCCTGCCCAAGACTCGACTCCCGGGCAGCCGTCGCTACCTTCCGCATCGGCCAAACTCTCCGGAAGACCTCCGCACAGACTTTCGGGAACCGACAGATGGGAGCTTCTCAGGATGGAGAGCCCAGGCTCGCGACGCGGCTCAACGCACACATGAAGCGCTGGACATACCCGAATCCCGCACGGTGGGCCGCTCTGGCGGTGGCCATCGCGCTCGCTGGCCTGTGGATCGTCGTGTCATGGAGCACGAGCGACAACGGCGACGGCGACGTATCCATCGATCCGCAGAAGCCACCCACTCGCGTGACCGAGCGCGGCGTATCCCAGGAGATGAGACCAGAATCTCGGGACCTCGTTCCGGAGCGCACCGAGAGCGAGACTCCAGGAACCGCGGAGCCGCCGGGCGGCGCTGTGGGACGCACGCGCGAAGAGCGGCTGTTGGCACTGGTCCGCGAGCGCAGAGCGATGTTGAAGCCTCTGAATGTGACGCTCTCACCCGCAAAGCTCGAAAACAGCCGAAGCTGGAATCCGAGACAGGTCAGGCTGACGCCGGACCAACGCTTGAAGTTGGGAGCGATTCTCGATGATCCCGATCGCCGGCTCCAGGAGATCGAGGATCGGCGGCACGAGTTGGCGTGGGCGGCATACGAGGAGGCGGTCTCTCGCGGCCGGTTCATCTCGTTGACTCCCGACGCGCAGAATCGGACCTCGACATCTTCGGCCGAGTCGATTCTCGGCGAATCACTCGGACTCGATCGGGATCAATACAGTTACGTCTACCTTTCGAAGGGTGGCATCGGTGCCGTCGCCGTCTACTTCACGTCAGCCGACGCTCCGGAGTACTTCCGGCACACTCAGCAGGCGAAGGAACTGGCGCGACAGCGCACGATGACCATCGCGGAATTCTTCCGGGAATTGTGAGACGTCATCATGGGCCCGAATCTCCGGCTCGCGCGTCTCCACTGCTCCTCGCCTGATCGAGCGGCGCTCGCATCCTTGCCATGCGCGCCGCGTTCGCCGTCACGTTTGCCGCGCGCAGTGCCGAAGCCTCGGCGATCGTGAAGTCGTCGAGGACGCGACCATCGGTCGCTCTGGCGACGAGGCGCGGCGTGAGGCCGTCGATCGTGACGGAGGTGAGCGTTCGACCCCCATCCCCTCAGCGCCACTTCGAACGGCTCGGGTTGGCGACACGACGACGCCAGCACGGGTGTGGCGGCCAGCGGCCTCGGCTCCAGCGCCGCAGCCGGTGCCGGCGCTCACGCAGCCGAGCCGCGAGCCAGATCGAGAACGCGCTGCGAACGGGGGACGGTCGGTCGGATGCTTGCGATCCACGGCCGCGTTCTGGCGGCGGTGATGGTGACAGGCGCCGCTGGTGCCGCACGCCTTGACATGCAAAGTGCATGCACACAAGCTGTTTGCATGGCCAAGATGGTCCAGATTCGAAACGTCCCCGAGCTCGTTCACCGCCAGCTCAAGGCGAAGGCTGCCCGGAGCGGAATGTCGCTCTCCGAGTTCCTCCTGGCCGAGATCACCCAGCTCGCTGCCCAGCCGACGCTCGAGGAGATGTTGACCCGTTTGTCGACGCGCAAGCCCGTCAAGCTGCGAGTGTCGGCGGCGGCCGCGGTCCGTAAGGAGCGCGATTCTGCATGATCGTGATCGATGCCTCCGCGATGGTCGAGTTGCTGCTGTGCACGGATCTCGGGGGCATGGTGAAGGGGCGGCTGGCGTCGGGTGCTCCCCGGCACGCCCCGCACCTCCTCGACACGGAAGTCGCACAGGTCCTGCGGAGGTTCGTGCGGCAGAAGTCGATTGCTGCGGACCGCGCGCGGTTGGCGATCGAGGATCTGCGCGCATTCCCACTCCGTCGTCACGGCCACGTCGTGTTGCTCGAGAGGATCTTCGAGCTGCGCGATCGTCTCACCGCGTACGACGCCGCATACCTGGCACTCGCGGAAGCGCTCGATGCCACTCTCGTCACCTGCGACGCAGCCTTCGCGCGGACCCCCGAGGCCGGGACGCGAATCGAGTTGATCGCGTCAGCGTGAGTCCCCTGTGCTCATCGCCATGCGACCGAACTCCGCGGTGATCCTGACCCGAAAGAGTGGACGCCCAGTTCGGAGTCGCGAGGCTCCGGAGGGGTGGGTCTCGGAAAGTCTGGCCGCTCGATTCCGGAAGGACGGGCGTGCTGGTGCCTGACCAGGCGGCGTTGCAAGGCGACTTCGAGCTCGAGGAAACTCGCGAAGGCGGTCGCTGCAAGGAGTGCTCGGCGCGAGGACGCGATTCGAGGTCCAGGCCCTACTTGGGGCAGATGTCCAGGTGTCGTTTGTCGTTGGTGAGTGAGCAGACGGGCCTGAGCGTGCGCTCGGTACGGCGGATCGCCGGCGAGGAGCCGATCGAGGATCCTGCCGAAGTGGACCGACAGCGAGCCGAGCAGCTCGCCGTCGCTCACTCGTCCTTCTTCTCGATGCGCTGCACGAGCCCGCGCACGCCGTCGACGAAGTCCTGCAACTCGAGCACGTCGATGCCGGGTTCGGTGGGCGTGGACTCCATCGCGGGAGCGGACTCGACCCGGGGGTCGATGCGGCGTGCGGTCTCGGCGGCGACGTCGCCCTCGGCGCCGAAGCCGAGGCGGCGGAGCAGTTCGGCTGCGGCGGCGTGGGCGAGGGCGTCGCCGGGGAAGCGGTGGGTGGCCTCGAGGATCGTGCGGCGCGATGCCTCGCGGTCGCCGCGGAGTTCCAGCAGGCGTGCGCGCACCACGAAGTCGTGCGTGTCGCGCGGCTCTTCCTCGCCGATCACGCCTTCGGCGGCGTCGAGGAGTTCACCGCGCTCCGGCGTCGCGATGCGGTCGGCCATCGTGACCATGTGACCCGCGACGATGCAGCGGTTGCGCGGGCTCGGATCGAGGTCGAGCAGGCGCTGCAGGTCGACGCGCAGGGCTTCGCGGGAGCGCTGGTCGTAGAGGTGGCTCAGGGCGTCGATGCGGTAGAGCAGGAGATCGGGACTCGTGTCGCCCGCCAGGCGCTCGGCGGCATCGAGATCGTCGACCGCCTCGCTCCAGCGCCGCAGTTGGTGACGGGCCTTCGCGCGCACGAACCAGGCGCGCGCGAACTCGGCGTCGGATGCGATCACGTCCGAGGCCTTCGCGACCGCGCCGAAGAGCAGGCTCTCGCGTTCCTCCTCGCTGAGACGGCGCCCGAGTTCGTCGAAGACCCCGGACGCGAGCGCGAGCGGGCGCTCCGCCTCGGCGAGCGCCGTCTCCTGCGCACTGCGTTCGCGGTCGCGGAAGAGGAGCCAGGAGCCGAGGCCGAGCAGCAGGATCACCGCCGAGAGCGAGACGGGCACCCGTCGCTCCGCGGCCCAGTGCAGCGCCGCGCGGCCGGGTCCCGGCAGACGCGCCGCGGTGCGGCGGCCCGCGAGGAAGGCCTCGAGGTCGTCGGCGAGCTCTGCCGCGGTGCCGTAGCGCCGCGCCGGCTCGCGCTCCATCGCCTTCTGCAGGACGGCTTCGAGGTCGCGCGGCAGCTCCGTGCGCAGCGCGCTCGCGCGCTTCGGGCGGGCATCGAGCACCTGCTTCAGCACCGACTGCGCGCTCGGCCCGTCGAAGGGCGGACGGCCCGTGACGAGCGCGTAGAGCGTGGCGCCGAGGCCATAGACGTCGGAGCGCGCGCCGACCGCACCGCGGTCACCGAGCACCTGCTCGGGCGCCATGAACATCGGCGTGCCGACGATCGCGCCGCTCTCGGTCATCGAGCCCGTGCCGGTCTCGCGGGCGAGACCGAAGTCGGTGATCACGGTGCGACCGTTCGGGCGCAGGATGAGGTTCTGCGGCTTGACGTCGCGGTGGACGATGCCGCGCTCGTGCGCGAAGTGCAGCGCGCGCGCCACCTCGGCGCCGATCTGCGCGACCTGGCGGATGGGCAACGGTCCGACCGCGAGTCGGGCGCCGAGCTCCGTGCCGTCGACGAACTCCATCGCGAACCACGAGATGCGCCCGCTCTGGCCGAGGTCGAAGACCTTCGCGATGCCCTCGTGCTCGACCCGCCGCATCAGCTCGCCTTCGCGCAGGAAGCGCGCCAGCGCGCGCTCGGTGAGCGTGAGACTCGGCGGCAGGACCTTCACCGCGACCCGCAGGCCGTCGCGGCGTCGCCGCGCCTCGTAGACGATCCCCATCGAGCCCTTGCCGACCTCGCGGAGCAGTTCGTACTCCGGCAGCAGCGTCGCGAGGCTCTCGGGAGCGAAGGTGTAGAACTCGGTGCGCTCGCCGAAGTCCCGCGGGCCCGGGCCGGTGGCCGCGGACTCGAGGTCGCGGCGCTGCGGCTCGGGCATCGGGCCTGATTCGTTCGTGCTCACCGCAGCATCACCGGCAGTTCAACGCGGCTCTGGCTCATCGCCCGCGCGGGCGGCGTCGTCGAGACGGCGGAGCTGGCGGAGCAGGCCCGCGAGATCGGCGAGCTTCACCATGTTCGGTCCGTCGCTGGGCGCGCGATCGGGGTCTTCGTGGACCTCCATGAAGAGCCCGTCGACCCCGCAGGCGAGGGCCGCGCGCGCGAGGTAGGGGACCTTCGTGCGGTCGCCGCCGGACTTGCCGCCCGCACCGCTCGGCCGCTGCACCGAGTGCGTGGCGTCGAAGACGAGCGGCTGCCCTTCGGCGCGCATCGTGGGGAAGCCCGCGAAGTCGACGACGAGCGCGTGGTAGCCGAAGCTCGCCCCGCGCTCGGTGACGATCACCTTGTCGTTGCCCGTCGAGCGCACCTTCGCGATCAGGTGCCTCACGTCGTCGGGGGCGAGGAACTGGCCCTTCTTCACGTTGACCGTCTTGCCGGTCTCGCCGGCGGCGAGCAGCAGGTCGGTCTGTCGGCAGAGGAAGGCCGGCGTCTGGATGCAGTCGACGACCTGGGCCGCGATGCGCGCCTGCTCCGGATCGTGCACGTCGGTCAGCACCGGCACGCGGAACTGCGTGCGCACGTCCTCGAGGATGCGCAGGCCGTCCTCGATCGCGAGACCGCGGAAGGAGCCGAGCGAGGTGCGGTTCGCCTTGTCGAAGGAGGACTTGAAGACCAGCGGCACGCCGGCGTCGCGCGCGATGCCGACGATGCGCTCCGCGTGGCGCAGCGTGGACTCGCGGCTCTCGATGACGCAGGGCCCGGCGATCAGCGCGAAGGGCGCTCCGCCGCCGAAGACGACGTCGCCGATGGGGACGGGGCGGGTCTGGATCGCGTGCAAGGCGCGGGACTATAGCGGGGGCACCACGAGCCGCGCGGGCTCGGCGAGGCGCGTGATCTCGAGCGGCGTCGTGCCGCCGAACTCGCCGTCGATCTGGAACGGTGCGGGCGTCGCGGCCCGCAGGCGGAGGGCCTGCGCCCGCAGGACCTCGCAGTGCACGCCGTCCCGCAGGCCGAAGAGGAAGGCCGCGGCGGCGGCGCGGAACCAGGCGCGGCGCGTGCGCTGGCGGAAGGCGAGGACGGTGAAGCCGCCTTCGCCCGAGCCGCTGCCCCGCGGCAGCCGGAACACGCCGCCGTAGTTGCGCACGTTCGTGACCATGACCTCGCTCAGGCCGTCGCGGCGGGTGCCGTCCTCGAGTTCGAGCTCGATCGAACTCTGCGGGAAGCGGCGCACGACGTGGAGCACGGGGGCGAACCACTTGAGCTTGCCGAGCGTGCCGCTGCGCACCTGCTCGACGCGTTCGACCATCGCGCCGTCGAGCCCGGCGCCGATGAAGAGCAGGAAGCGGCGGCCGTTCGCGACGCCGATCGCGTGCGGCCGCGTCCTGCCGGCGGCGATGGCATCGGCGAGCGCGGCGACGCGCCGGGGCAGACGTAGCTCGCAGGCGAGCACGTTGGCGGTGCCCATCGGCAACATCGCGAGCGGTGTGCTCGGGTCCTGCAGGCCGTTGACGACCTCGTTGAGCGTCCCGTCGCCGCCGACGGAGACGACGAGATCCGTCTGCGCGCGGTCGACCTCGCCCGCGAAGCGCTTCGCGTCGCCACCCTGGGTCGTGAAGCGCAGCTCGGCGGCGATGCCGCGGGCCGCGAGCGCCGCGACGAGTGCCGGCGCCGCCCGACGGCTGCGGCCGCCGCCGGAGATCGGGTTCGCGAGGATGAGCACCCGCCGGTACATCGATCGGGCATCGTGCGCCGCGCCCAGGGCGCGCGCCAGTTCGCTCATGAAGTCCAAGCTGGTCCTCCTCACCGGCGCTTCGGGTTACCTCGGGCGCCACCTCGAGGCCGCGCTCCTGCGCGCCGGCTTCCGCGTGGTCTGCACCGGGCGTCGCGATGCGGCGCTGCGGCTCGAACTCGACGATCCGCGCAGCATCCTCGACGCGGTCCGCTGCGCGCGCCCCGATCGCATCGTGAACGCCGCGGCGCTGTCCTCGATGGCGGCCTGCGCGCAGTCCGTCGAGCTGGCGCGGCAATGCAACCACCGCGCGGTCGAGGTGCTGGCGTCGACCATCGTGCCCCTGATCCAGGTCTCGACCGATCTCGTCTTCGACGGCGTACACGCGCCCTACGGCAGCGATGCCGCGCCGCGCCCGCTCTCCGTCTACGGCCTCACGAAGTTCGGCGGCGAACGCGCGGCCCTCGCCGAGCGCGGCACGGTGGTGCGCCTGCCGCTCCTCTTCGGTCCGAGCTTCGACGGCCGCCGCGGCGCCACCGACATGCTGCGCAGCGCCGTGCGCGAGCGACGCCCGCTGCGCCTCTTCGCCGACG
>JADLHO010000140.1 GCA_020848735.1 Planctomycetota bacterium
GGTTCGATCGCTTCGCCCCAGAGCAGGGCGAAGAAGCGTTCGGGTGGCACGTCGACGAGCCCGAGGCCATCGGCGCTCAGGTGGCGTCGGCCGGGATCGAGGAAATGGCCATCGCGGGTCTGTGCGACCCGCACGATCGGTGTCTCGGCGAGTCCGGAGCCAGGGGTGATCACGAAGCGCAGAGTCCCAGGCCGCGCGAGGGTCAGCACGCCGAGATCGACGGTGCCCTCGGCCGGCACCTCGATCGGAGGGTCGGCTGCGAAGACGTAGCTCCCGCCGCGCCGCGCGAGCAGGCGGTAGGTGCCGGGCACGAGCGCATCGATCGCGAAGCGACCGCGCATCGGATCGACGGCGCGCATCGCGCTGCCGGGTGACCGCTCGCCGCGCAGCTCCACCTCGAGCCCTTCCAGGCTGCCGCCGGCCGGATCGACGAAGGTCCCCGTCACGCGACCGCTCGGCATCGCGTGCGGATCGACATGCCAGGTCAGGGGATCGCTCGGCATCCGGAGCCCGGTGTGGCGCAGCGACGCGAACGGCGCGTCCGGTCCGAAGACGAGGAACTCGAGCGCCTCGTCGCCGACCGACTCGAAGATCACCCCGCCGCTGGACGAGGTCGTGCGCGCACGTCGATGACCCGCCGGATCGATGGCCTCGATGCGCCAGCCGGAGAGGGCCTTGCCCTCGCGGTCGAGCAACGTGATGGCGAGCTGCGACTCGACGAGAGGCTGCGGGTGCCACGCGACCGTCTCGCCGGAGCGGAGCTCGAGCGTCGCCTCGAGACGGCGATCCCCGATCTGCGCCGCGAGTCCATGGGAACCGGGCAGCGTCGCCTCGATGCGGAAGGTCCCGTCGGCCGCCGTGATCGCGCTGCGGGTCAGCTCCGCGAGCAGGCCGTGATGGAGATCGGTATCGAGGTGCATCGCCGTCACGAAGGCACCGGCGACCGGCGTGCCATCCGCATTGCGGATCGCACCGGCCACGACGGGCGGCTCTCCGACGCGGAGTTCGATCTCGACCGGATGCGACAGACTCGTCGCGACCGCGAGGCGTGCATAGGCGCGCGACGAGAACGTGAGCGGTGTCGTCTCTCGCGACCACGCGACCACGTCGTGTTCGCCCTCGGGGAGGGCATTGCACTCGAAGCGCCCGTCGGGTCCGGCGTCGAACACGAGCGGCGTATCCAGGTGGGCCGCATCGCCGCCGAACCTGATCGCGAGGCGCGCACGGGCGATCGGCGCACCGAGGCGGTCGACGACGATCCCGCGGAGTCGGGTCGCTGCGGGACCCACGCGCAGCTCGATGTCGATGGGCGCGTCGCCCTTGGCGTCGACGTTCGCCACCCGCGAGGCGACTTGGCCGTCGGCGAGGGCGAGCACCGAGAGTCCCGCGCACGTGTGCGTGCCTTGCCAGGTGCCGTCGAGGTCGGTGCGACCGAGCTCGTTCCAGTCGGTATTGCCGTCGTCCCAGCTCCGGCCGAGGACCTGCGCACCGGCGAGGGCTCGACCGGCTTCGTCGCGCACCGTGATCTTCGTGCGGAGGCGGGTGGGCAACTCCACGACGTGGTCGGTCAGCTGCCCGGCCCTCGCCTCGACGCGGTGTCTCGTCGGCTCGCCTCCGGCGGTTCGTCCATGCCGCGGCAGCGAGAACTCGACGGGACCCGGCTCGCAGTCGAACTCCGCGAAGCCGTCGCGGTCGGTGACGACGATGCCGAGGACGACGCGCGTGCTCGTGGCTTCGAGCCAGACACCCGCGATCCCGGCCTTCGTCTCGGCATTGCGGACGAGCACGCGAACTCGTGTGCCGCCCGGCACGGGTGCCGGGTCCGTCACGGCCACGGTCTCACGTCGCGGGGCGGGGTCCTGCCCGGTCGAGCGCGTTGCCGTCGCGACGGGGAGCGCCACCGCGCGCGAGGTGCCGGGCTCCGAGCCGACGACGGCTTCGCCGTTCATCGGGGGATCGGGCCAGCCGGCCCAGATCGCGAGCGTGAGGACGGCTGCGGCGAGAAGCGCCGCGGAGAGCTTGTGGGTCGTGGTCATGGCGAACGCGAGAGCTGCGGACAGACCCGTGCTCGAAGCGAGCATCGCCTTCCCACCAGGAACCATGACGAGCAGCCTCTCGCGCATCGCCGCCGCGGTGGCGTCCGTGAGCCGCGCCGGGATCACACACGCCGTCGAGAGGCTCTTGGGCAAACGCCGCCGGAGCATCTCGAGCCCGCGGTGGATCCGCATGCGCACGGTGCCCGCGGCGAGCTGCTCCTTGCTCGCGATCTCGCTCGCCGAGTGTTCGAGCAGCAGGTGCTGCTCGAGCGTCTGGCGGTAGGGCGAGGGGAGACCCGCGAGCGCGCTCCGCAGCGCATCGCCGAGCTCGCCGACGAGCGCCGCGTGCGAGGCATCGGGCTCCTCACGCGGTGCGATCCGCGTGACGTCGATCGCGCGGGCCGTGCGGCGACGTGCCTCGCGGATGCGGTTCACCAGGATCCCGAGCAGCCAGGGCATCAGGGGCCGGCTGCGATCCCAGCCCTCCCGATCCTCGATGGCGCAGAGGAAGGTGGACTGCACCGCGTCCTCGGCCTCGTGCGTGTTCCGACACAGATGAGAGGCGACCCGCCACAGCTCGGGGGCAGCGACGTCGAACACCCTGGCCAGGGCCCTCGGGTCACCCTTGCGGCAGAAGCGTTCGAAGAGCCGATCGAGTCGGGCACGGATCACGAGAGCTCCTGGATTCGGCGGCCCGCGGTGTCACGGGATCTTGGCGGGCTCGGGCGCCTTGGAGGAGGCCCGCCGGCTCCTTCTCCCGTCGGGCGAGGGCGTCACCGCGGGTCTCGACAGAATCCTGTCCGCTCCCCGCCGCGACATCGCCCATGGGGTCAGCCGCGTCGTCGCGCGGCGTTCGATCCTCCTGACTCCGATGCAAAGCTCTTCCCTTCGTGCCGTCGCCGCGGGCCTCCTGGGCCTCGCCTTCCTCGCCGCCCCGCTGTCTGCCCAGGACACCGTGTTCCCGCCCTTCGGCGGAACGACGGGCGGGAGCCCGTTCGACATCCGTGCCGCGGCAGCGCAGCAGCCGTGGAAGGTCCTCGTCCACCACAATCCGCAGGGCAGTGGTGGGCTCATGAACGGGCTGCAGCTCCTCTACTGCGGCCGTGACATGGGCTCGACGAACGGCCAATCCAACCCGATCGGCAGCTTCAGCGGCCAGGGCTACACGGTCTCGGAGCTGGCGTGCGCGCCGGGTGAGTACCTCAACCGGGTCGACGTCTGGGTGACCGCGGGTCGCGTCACGCGGATCCGGCTCTACACGCCGACGACGAGCCAGACCTTCGGCGACAACCAGATCGGCGACACGCGCCAGAACTTCTTCGCCCCGGCCGGCGAGCAGGTCATCGGGTTCCACGGCAGGGCCTCGACGAACGGGTCGATCTACTCGCTCGGCGTGATCACGCGGCCGATCCTGGCCTCGGAGCAGTGGATCGGCACCGGTTGCACGACGAGCCGCGGTGAACTCCAGCTGCGATGGCGGCCCACCCGCGAGAACCTCATCGCCGGCACGATCCCGATCATCGAGTACACGAACATCCCGAACAGCGCGACGGCGATGATCGTCTACGGCTTCACCGACGTCTCGTGGTCCGGTGCACCGCTGCCCTTCGACATGGGCCTGATCGGTTCTCCGGGCTGCTTCCTCTACCAGTCGATCGACTTCGTCATCTTCAGCTCCATCGAGCCGGGGAACCTCGCGGGACACGGGATCGACCTGAGGAGCGTCCCGCCCGAGCTGATCGGCGGAAACCTGTTCTTCCAGGGCCTGATGCTCAGCTCGAGCGGCGTGTTCAAGACGAGCAATGGCGTGAAGGCGACGATCGGCCGCATCTGAACGCGTCCCGTGCCCGGCGTCCCGTGCCGCTCACCGGAGCGTCGCGAGGATCGCGGCGAAGTCCGCGGACCCGCGCAGGGGCGCCAGCAGGGGCGCCGACTCGAGGACCGCGCGTGACGCCGTCCCCGAGGCCACGAAGCGCCGCAGCGCCGCGAGCCCGAGTTCGAGCGCCTGTCCATCCGCGGCGTCCTTGCCGAGCCGTTGCGCGTGCGCGCAGGCCTCGACCCAGTCACACGCCGGGGGCGGACGACGTCGCGTCGCCCTGGCCCGTGCGAGGAACCCGAGCGCCGCGTCGATGTCACCTTCCGTCAGCGCATGCAGCGCCGTCCGCCACAGGCCGTTCGCCGAGACGATCCCCGCGAGCTGGTCCTGTGCGCGCTCGCGCCGTTCGTCTTCGGTGCCCAGCCCCCAGCGCTCCATCGCCGCGGCCGAGAGACGAGCGCTGCGGCGCGACTCGGCATAGGTGAGCGGATCGAGCGGGATCTGGAACAGCGTGTTGCCATCGTCGCGGACGACGAGCGCCCGGCCGTCGGGTCGGAACACGCAGGTGTGGAACTTCCGCGGCGAACGCCAGCGCGCGAAGCGGCGCCCGGAGGGAACCTCGTAGACGAGGATCTCGGTCTCGGCCGAGATCACGACCAGCTTCCCGTCGGGCGAGATGCTCAGCGTCGCGAAGTCCGCGGTCGGCATCGGCAGGCTCGCGACCTGGCGAAGCGTCGCGGCGTCGCGCAGCTGCCCGCTCGCGTCGTTCGCGATCGAGACCACGAAGCGCTGGTCGGGTGTCAGGGCACCGCCGAACGTGAACGCGAGGTGCTCGGCGACGCCCCGGCGTTGTCCGCTCACCAGATCCCAGAGCGACACGGTTCCGCTCGAGCCATCCGCGATGACCAGTTGCCGCGCATCCGCGGAGACGAACGCCGGCAGCATCGACTCGATCGGGATCTCGCGCAGCTTCTCGCCCTGCTCGAGGTCCCAGACCATGGCGCGATTCCGATCGAGAGCCGTGAGGTAGCGGCCGTCGTGGCTGAAGCGCGGATAGACGGTGAACTCGGCCGAGTGGAAGACGAGTCGTCCGCTCGCGACCTCGTGGACGCGCAGCCCTTCTTCCGGGGACGCGCCCGCCGCCACGCGTCGCCCATCGGGGCTGAACGATGCGTGGCAGCTCACCGTCGCACGCTCGAAGAGGCGAGCGATCGCTCGGCCGTTGCCGGTGTCGATCAGCAACATCGGCGCCGCCTCGCCGGCCCGCGCGAACAGGACCGCCGCGCGCGTGCCGTCGGGACTGGTCGCGAACACGTGGATCGGGTCACGGCCCTGCGGCACGCTCAGCGCGCGCCACTCCGGGTAGGCGCTCCTCGCGAAGAGGTACAGCGGTCCCGAGTGGCTGGCGCAAAGGACCTGCTCGTCGCCGCCGACCCAGCGCGGCGCATGGAGCCCGTGGCGATCGCTCTCGAGTCGGCCGACGATCGCGCCGCTGCCGGCGTTCCAGAGCACGCCGGTGCCGGCGTGGATCGTCAGGAGGGTGTGGCCGTCGGGACTGAACCACCCCTCGGCGCGTTCGCCGAGCAGCACCGGGTCCTCGAGCGTGCACTGCACCGCGCCGGTCACCGCGTCGACGATCTCACCGAGGACGCCGCGACCGGGTGGATCGCGCCGCAGCAGGAACACGCGGCGCGCGTCGGGACTCAGCGCCACCGCGCCGCAGAAGCGGCCGGCTCCGGCGTACTCGCGGATCGAGGTGCCGTCGCGCGTGTTCCAGAGGGCCACGTGACCGCCGAGGTCGCGCGTCAGGGCGAGCGCGCCGTCGGCGCTGAGCGCGATGGAGGGGAGGTACCACTGTTCGACGTTGTAGTACGGGGGCGGCGCATCGGTCGACAACGCGATGCGGCGCGTCGGTTCGCGGGAGGCGAGATCGACGATCGCCGCGGACATGCCTTCGTCGAGCACCGCGAGCGTGCGCAGGTCGGGTGTCGCGGCGATCGCGACCGCTCTTCGCTCGAGGGTCGCGATCGTGCGGCCGATCTCGAGCGACCGGAGGTCCCACTCGCGGACCAGGCCGTCGTCGCAGAGCGTGATCACGCTCGCGCCCGAAGGATGGAACCTGGCGAACGGGACACCGGCTTCGTGGCGGAGGATCCCGGCCGTGGCGCCGTCGCTCGTGCGCCAGAGGCGGACGGTGCCGTCGTCGGCGGCGCTCAGCGCCAGCGTGGCATCGGGCGAGAAGCCGAGGGCGCGGATCGGTCCGTCGTGCTCGTCGAAGCGGTGCAGGAGCCGGCGCTCGGCGAGGTCCCACACGATGACGAGCAAGGAGTCGTCCGCGCTGATCGCGAGGCGCCGGTCGGCGCTCACCTCGAGGAGCCGGCTGCGCGCGTCGTGGCCGTCGAGGCGCGCGAGCGAACGGTGCTGATCGAGGGCGGTGTAGAGCGCGATGTTCGACTCGTCGTCCTGCTGCAATCGCGCGCCTTCGATCGCGAGGTGCAGCGCGGTGGACGGATCCTCATGCGCGAGCGCGATGGCCTGAGCGGACAGGCGATGAGCGGTCGCGGAGCGCCGCGCCGCGGCCTCGGCCGCGAGCAGATCGCGGGCCTGCGCCTCGGCGAGGCGTGCGCGCTCGAGGTTGCCCTTGGCTTCGGCCTCGCGCCGCTGCGCGACCTCGGCGTTGCGCGTCGCCGCGATCGCGTTGTCGCGCGCGGCGCCGTATTGCCAGAGCGCGAGCGCCAGGCCGGCGACGAGCGAGAGCAGCACGGCACTGGCGGCGATGAACGAGGCCCGGTTCCGGCGCGCCAGCTTCGCGAAGCGGTAGCGCCAGGTCGGCGGTCCGGCGAGCACGGGCTCGCAGCGCAGGAAGCGCTCGAGGTCCATCGCGAGACCGTTCGCGGTGTCGTAGCGCCGCGTGCGGTCCTTGGCGATCGCCTTCATCACGACCCAATCGAGATCGCCGCGCAGGGTGCTGCCGAGCTGGCGCGCGTCGGTGCCACGGTGTCTCGCGAGGGTCGCGGCGGCGGCGCCGAGCGTGCTCACCCGCGTGCTCGGCTTCGGCGGCTCGACGTCGCGGATCTGCTCGAGCAGCGCGCCGTAGCCGGACTGCATCACCTCACGCAGTTCGAAGGGCTTCGTGCCGGTCAGCAGCTCGTAGAGCATCACGCCGAGCGAGTAGATGTCGGCGCGCGTGTCGACGTCGAGGCCGCTGAGCTCGGCCTGCTCGGGAGCCATGTACTCCGGCGTCCCGATCATCTCGCGCAGCCCGGTGAACAACGTCTTGTCCGTGAGCCGCTGGTCGGTCGCCTTCGCGATGCCGAAGTCGATCACCTTCGGCACGGGCTGGCCGTCGTGCAACGTGACCAGCACGTTCGACGGCTTGATGTCGCGATGGATGATGCCCTTCTGATGCGCGTGCTGGATCGCGTGGCACACCTCGATGAACAACGCAACCCGCGCGCGCGTGTCGAGGTTGGCCTGATCGCAGTAGTTCGTGATCGGGATGCCGCGGATCAGCTCCATCACGAAGTAAGGGCGGCCGGTGACCGTCGAACCGGCGTCGAGCACCTTCGCGATGTTCGGATGTTCCATCCGTGCGAGCGCCTGCTGCTCGGCTTCGAAGCGCGCGAGCACGCGCCGCGTGTCCATCCCGGCCTTCAGGATCTTGAACGCGACCGTGCGGCGGATCGGCGCGAGCTGCTCGGCCATGAACACGTTGCCGAAGCCGCCTTCGCCGATCGGCTGCAGGATCCGGTAGCGGTCGATGACGGCGCCGGGTGCATCGACGCCGGGATCGGTGGGCGTGCCGCGTCGCGCGGAGCCGGCCGCTTCGATGCTCTCGCCTTCGGCGCTGTGCGCGGCGAGGAGGTCGCGCAACTCGGCGAGCAGCGCCGCGTCGTCGCCGGCCGCCGCGACGACGTGCGCATCGCGCTGCTCTTTCGGCACGCGCAGCGCCTCGTGGAACAGGTCCTTGACCCTCTGCCAGCCCGGCGCGTCCATGCTCACGACGGGTTCTCGGCGCGCTCCGGAGCGCCGGCCGATCCGGGTTCGAGGCCGAGCTCGAGGTTCAGGGAACGGTGGAGGACGGCGCGCGCGAGCTGCCAGTCGCGTCGCACCGTCCGGGCGTGCACCCCGAGCGCCTCCGCGATCTCCTCCGTGGACATCCCGGTGAAGACGCGCAGCTTGGCGATCTCCGCGAGCCGCCCATCGCGGCGCGCGAGGTCCTCGAACGCGGCGTCGAGTGCGACGATCTCGCACGCGTCGTCGCGCGCCGCGATCTCGAGTGGGTCGAGCGGGACGCGCACCATGCCCTTGCCGCGCTTCTCGCGGTTCCGGCCTCGCGCGTGGTCGACCAGGATCCGGCGCATCGCCTCGGCCGCGGCGCCGAGGAAGGCCCCGCGGTCGATCGTGTGGGTCCCGCGCGGCGTCTGTCCGCCGAGCTTCAGCCAGGCCTCGTGCACGAGCGCCGTCGCCTGCAGCGTGTGGTTCGGCCGCTCGTGCGCGAGCTGGTGTGCCGCGATCTCCCGCAGGCGGTCATAGACGGCGGCGAAGAGCTGCTCCTTGGCCTCGGCGCTGTGCGTGCCGGTTCCGGGGTCGCGCGGCAGGGGGACGGAGGGGCCAGACTCGGACATGGCGGGCATTCTGCCGTTCGGGGATCGGACGGCGCGCGCGGAGAGCGCAGCCTGATCGCGACGCCGCGGCGGCGGGCGGACAGGATTTCTCCGGCCGCGCGCGAAGACCCGACGCAACGGGCGGGTCGCGGTCAGCGGCGGTCGGCGAGCCGCTTCTCGAGCGCCGCGATCGCCGTGGCCGTGTCGCCGCGCAGCAGCAGCCGGCCGTCCTCGTCGAGCAGGGCCGCGCCGAAGGTCAGCACGCCGTAGCGCGACTCGGTCGTCCCCGACTCGTCGGACAGGAGCGGGAAGAGGGATTCGATCGGCGGCTCGGGCGCCTTCGGTCGCGGGAAGAGCCGGTCGAACTCGGGATGGGGCGGGCGCTCCGGCAGGCCCGCGAGCCAATCGCGGGTCGAGCCGAAGAGCACGACGTGGAAGGCGTCGCGGCGCGGGTGGATCGCGAGCCGTCCGAGCGCGTCCCGCGACGCCTGGTCGAGGCGGGGCGGATTGCCGAACTCGCCGAACTGGATCAGAAGCGGCTTGCCGCGGAAGCGGCCGAGCGTGGCCTCCTCCGGTGCGAGCTTGCGCGCGTGCGTGACGTGCCAATCCGGGAGGACCTCGCCGATCAGGTCGAGGGCCGGCAGGGGCACGCTGATCGGGCCGAGCTCGAGCACCTCGTGTGCGGGCCCGAGCACGAGCGTGCGCGGCAATGCGGCTCCCGAGCCGGCGCCGGCGAGCAGCTCGTAATGCCCCTCCGGCAGCGCGATCTCGAACTCCGCCCGCGAGTCCGAGAAGGCGAACCAATGCCGCATCGGTTCGTGGCCCGGGGCGACCGGTCCCGTCGCGGTCCAGGCGACGACGAGCCGGTGATGCGCGACCGTCGCCGTCGTGCGCAAGGAGCAGCGCACCCGCACCGCGCGCCTCATCGCGATCGGCCCCCGCACGAAGCTCTCGTGCGTCGCGGGATCGTGCGTCGGCGCCACGAACGCCACGAGCGTGCGCTCCCGGTTCCACCCGAGCAGCGGCGTGCCGATGGGTGAGAGGATCCAGGTCCCCGCGACGTGCCCCGTCGCGTCGCTGACGAGGCGCAGCGGCTCGTTCGGGTCCGGGCATTGGAAGCCCGGGCGCCAGACGCCGTCGGCGCAGCTCCAGAGGTCCCCGAACTCGACCCCGGCGACGGGTCCGCCGGATGGGTCGACGCAATGGGCGTCGATCGGGATGGGGACGGTGGTCTGGGCGCGCAACACCGATGCGAGGGCGAGGGCGACGAATCGGGTGAGCTTGCGCACCATGGGAAGGGGACCTCGGCGGCCGGGGAGGAGTGCAGTGGGGAGACGGTAGCGCCGCCCCGCTCACACACCCTCATCGTCGACGACGACATCGAACGGCACTTCGATCGCCTCGAAGTGGCGTTCGCCGCAGCGCAGCTTGTCGTTCTCGATGCCGCGACGCTTGCGGAAGTCCCGCGTGCTCTTGGTCTCGCGGACCATGTAGACGGTCGTCGAGTCGTGCTTCACGATCGCCCAGTCGGGGTTGTAGAAGCCCACAGGCGTGTCGACGACGAACCAACGCGGCAGCTTGACGAAGAGCCGGATGTCGGGGCGCTCGTTCAGCGACTTCGCGAACGCACGTTCCACCTCGCTGTCGTACTCGACGTACTCGTACAGCGACTTGCGCGGATCGGTCTCGAGGCTGTTCAGGTAGTCGAGCAGCTCGCCGTCTTCGAAGCGCGTCATCTCCCACTCGGAGTCGGGCGCTCCCGGCGCCAGCTTCTCGTAGCGGATGCCGGCGACGATCAGGCGGTGGAGCTCGCTCTGGATCGCGACCACGGCGCGATCGAGGAAGGTCTGTGCATCGATGAACACGTCGGCGAGCCGGCCGCTCTTCCGCAGGATCGCGAGCAGGGTCGAGCGCGTCAGCTCGGTGGCGTTCTGCAGATAGCCGAGCAGGTCCGGCAGCATGGTGATGCCGAATCGCGTCGCCTCCTCCCGCACGAACTCCGCCTTGGTCTCGACGCCGCCCTTCTTGACCTCGAGCCGTCCGCCCTTCACCAGGACGGTGCGACGCTCGATCTTCGGCATCGTCCGCACGGCGCCGGCCGCGGCCACGATCAGCTCGTCGCTGTCGAACTCGACGCGATAGGTCGTGCGCGCCTTGATGCGCTGCCACAGGGCCTGGAAGTCGGCGCCGAGCTGGACCTCCTTGCGGAGTCGATTCCGGCGCGGCTTCCGCTCGGGCTGGACGTGTCGCTCGATCTGGTAGGTCGACAGGAGATCGATCACGGCCGTCCGGAGGTGCGCGAAGTCCCGGGGCAGTCCGAGCTCGAAGCCCTCTCGCCGCGGATCGAAGGCCGGCTGGAGCCTCCCGTCGGCCGACAGCATGCCGCTCTGCACGAGCGCCGCGTGGAGCTCGAGTGCCCGTTCGCGGCCGAGCGGCACCTCGTCATCGCCGACCAGGGTCGGCAGCTTGGCGAAGGCGATCGCCGGCACTTTGCCGAACGTGACGCCGCAGTCGGCCTCGTACTCGCCCTGAAGTTGCCGTGCGAAGTCCTCGTAGCTCTCGTTCGCCACGACGAGCAGCCGGTTGATCGCGTCGTCGCGGACCCGATGCCCGGTGCTGTCCACCGGCAGCCGCAGCCCGCGCCCGATCTCCTGGCGCTTCTTCGCCGTGCTCTTCGTCTCGTTGAGCGTGCAGATCTGGAACACGTTCGGGTTGTCCCAGCCCTCGCGAAGCGCGGAGTGCGAGAACAGGAACCGCAGCGGCTCGTCGACCGACAGGAGGCGCTCCTTGTCCTTCATGATGAGGTCGTACGCGGCCTCATCGTCCTTGGTGTCCCGGCCCTCCCTCGAGTCCTTCACGACGCCCTTCCTGTCCTGGGCGAAGTAGCCGTCGTGCAGCTTCTCGGGTGCGCCTCGAAGCCAGCTCAGGGTCTGGTACTTCGGGTCCTTCCCGAACTCGGCGAACACGCCCTCGAGCTCGAGCGCGAAGGGGCCGCGCCGCTCGTCCTCGCCGTGCCGGCGGTAGTTGGCGACCCGATCGATGAAGAACAAGGACAGGACCTTGATGCCGCGGCCTTGTACCTGCAGCTCCTTGTCGAGGTGGCGCCGGACGGTCTCCTTGATCTGCACGCGCCAGACGTCGGGTCTGGCGCCACCGATCTCCTCGCCCAGCCGCATGCGCCGCGCGACGAACTGCACGTACTCGTTGCCCGGCTCGCAGTTGATCTCGACGACCTTGAAGCCGTCGCGGTAGCACTCGCGCTCCCCGGACTTCTGGAAGAGATCGTCGCCGTGCTTGACGGTCACCGTCTTGACCCGCGGGCCGTCCGCGCCGGCGACCTGGATCGACAGCTTCGCCTTGATGCCCTTCGTGTTGTCGACCGCGTCCACCCGCACGAACGCGGCGTTCGCACTCCCCTCCGTGCCGACGCTCGCCACGACGATCTGCTTGACCAGCTTCAACTCGAACGCGCGCACGGGATCCAGGCGGTAGACGAGGTTGTGCTCCTCGCGGTGCGTGGCCGAGTAGCGCAGCGTGCACAGGGGATTGAGGCGGAGGATCGCCGCCTGGGCACGTTCGGTGCCGTCGATGCTCTGCGGTTCGTCGAGCACCACGATCGGGCGTGCGGCCTGCAGGAAGTCGATCGGTCGCTGGCCCGACATGCGGTCGATGCGCTTGTAGATCACATTGCCGCCGCCCGCCTGCGCTTCGCCGCCGTCCTCGACGTCCCGGCGGAACGCGTCGATGTTGATGACCATCACCTGGAGCGTGTTCGCCGTCGCGAACTGCCTGAGGCGGTTGAGGTCCTTGCTGGAGTAGACGAAGAACTCGCAGGGCTCGCGGTCGAACAGCGCGTCGAAGTGTTCCTTGGTGACCGCGAGGTTCTTCAGGACGCCTTCCCGGATCGCGATGCTCGGCACGACGATCACGAACTTGCGGAAGCCGTAGCGCCGCGAGAGCTCCCGGATGCTGCGCAGGTAGACGTAGGTCTTGCCCGTGCCCGTCTCCATCTCCACGGCGAAGTGGGGGACGCGCCGGGCCGACTGCGCGCGCTCGTCGAACAGGTCCCATGCGGAGAGCGGAGCCCGCTCGTCGGGCACCTCGACGTCGTTCCGGAGCTGCACCGCGCGCGTGTTCTGCCGCAGCCGCTCCTCGTCGAGGATCAGCTGGTTGCCGACGCCTTCCTCGGTGTGGACCTGCCCCTGGTACAGCACCCCGTAGTCACGCGCCACGAGCGGCGACGAGGTGGGCTCGGTTCGCGGCTGGCCGTCGAAGAGGTCGACGATCGCCTGCACGGCGGCGAGCTGGAACGGCTGGTTGCCGTCGAATTGGAGCTTCACGCGGGCTTCTCGACGGAGTTCGTGGTGTAGGCCTGATCCGGCCGGTTCGACGCGCCCGGATGGCGTAGCCGAAGCACGCCCGCAGCGACCATCGGGCTGAGGAATCGCTGGCGCAGTCCGTTCGGATGTCGCCCCAGAAGTCTTCCGAGTTCGTCGGCCGACAGGAACCGCCCCCTGCAGAGCTCCAGGAGCGTGCGCCGCATCTGTTCCGGATCCAACCGCTTGCGGCCGGCAACCGCGGCCGCCACGGCGATGAGATCCGGCGGCAGGACGGGTGCCGTGTGTTCGGAGTCCTCGGCCCTGTGTTCGGAGTCGAGCCCCTTGTGTTCGGACTCCTCCGGCATGTGTTCGGACCCTCTGGCGCTGTGTGCGGAGTCGCCGATTCCCCCCAGTTCGAAGAGGGATGCCTCGCGCTGCCCCGGTGTGGACTCGCTTCCGCTCAGTCGGTAGCTGGTCCATCGGCGCTTGTTGTCCGACGCGAGGAAGCCTCCCTCGACGAGGCGCTGGAGCATCCGGCCGATCTCGACAGGGTGCTCAGCCGACCCGTCCTGGAGTCTTCGGTTGGAGACGATCCCCTCCTCCTCGGCGATCGCGAGAGCCTGGATCGCTGCGGGCTCGAGACGATCCAGCCTGTCGCCGAAGCGCAGGCGCAGGGTCTCGATCGTCGCCGGCTGCAACAGACTCGCGAGAGGGAGCCGGAGTTCGACGCGGTCCGGTTGAGCCTGCGTGCGGATCTGCGGCGAACGCCAGTGCTGCGCCCGCCAGCCGCTCTTGATCTTGTCGACGCCAGATCCCGCTCGCTCGCCGCGCCCGAGCATCGCGAACATCTTCTGCAGGTTCGGATTGCGGCACTCACTCACGCCGCCCCGCAGGTATTGCTCGAGCGACACCAGCAGGGTCCCAGGATTGGCGAGCACGATCCGATCCGCGAATCGCTCGACGACGATGCCGCCACCGGCCGCGTAGTCCGCATGCACGATCGCGTTGACGAAGGCCTCGCGCAGCGCCTCGTGTGCGGGTGTCATGTCCCGGCGATTGGCGCCATCGAGTCGGAAAGGCACAGGCAGTGCATGGGCCACCTTCGGCCAGACCCGCGCGTAGAACTGAAAGAGATTCGCTTCCCAGGTGCCGTCGGGGTGGATCCGATCGGTCCATCGAGTGTTCGGGTCGAGCTTCTCGCGGTAGTCGACCATGTAGCCAGGAGCAGCGTTGGGGTCCTGGATCGCCAACTCCTTGCCGAACATCAAAAGGCCGGCGAGCGTCGGGCCCTGCTTGCCCGTCGCGCGGTCCCTTCTCCAGCCGCCGATGCGCTCGAGGAACTCGGCATCGGGAAGCTGCAACCACGGATGCCCTTCGTGGACCAGGCGGAAGAGCCGTCGATACTCGAGGAGACTCCGCGCATCGAGATCGTCGATCGTGAAGTCTTCGAGCAAGCGGGCATCGCGTGTCTCCTCAGCGGCATCCGACAACATGCGCCGCACCTCGGCGTCGCTGCAGCGGTAGTCGCCCTCGTGCAACCGGCGAAAGGTGTTGCCCAGGGGATTCGGGCCCAGGTGCACCGGTCGCGCACGACGATCGGCCCGCGGCACGCGAACGACCAGGAGCTGGCCCCGCTCCGCAAGCTCGCAGCGGATGTCGCCGCTGCTCAGCAGGTTGGCGCTGACCTTGTGTCGATCGTGCAGGCCGTCCCAGATCTGCTTGTGGTACTTCGCCGCGAACTCCGCCGACAAGCCATCGAGCGCGACAGTGCCGTCGTCGCTCTCGCGCGCTCCCAGCACGATGGTGCCACCCTCGGAGTTGGCCATCGCGGAGTAGGTCTCCCAGAAGCTCCCCGGCAGTCCGCCCCGCGCAGACTTGAACTCCCAGTCGGTTCCCTCACCGATCCTGGCAGCCTCGAGGATCTGCTCGCGGTTGATCGTCACGCTCACACCGTCTTGAACTTCTTGAAGCTCTCGCCGGTCTTGCTGGCGAAGAGCTTTGCGGCGTTGGCCGTGAGCTGGTCGTTGTCGCGGAAGCCGCGGTCGAGGAAGACGACGCGCTCGGGGTGCAGTTCGGCGAGGGCGACGATCAGCTCGTGGGTCAAAGCGTCCTGCAGGCAGATCAGCATGGCGCCCTCGGCGACGCGGTGGACGCGGAAGCCCTTGACCTCGATCGTCTCGATGGGGGTGCTCAACTCGAAGCCATCTTTCAGCAGGATCTCGTAGAGCAGGTCCTGCTCGCTGCGTCCCTCGAGCACGTGTTCGAGGTGATCGAAGAGCTGGCGCTCCAGTGCGGCGGCGTCCTTGCTCCGGTCGGCGTCCCAGGGCTTGAAGTTGGAACTCGCGAGCTGGAAGACGCGAAAGCCGCGATCGGGCTTGGCCTCGTTCGCGGGACGCAGCAGGCCGGCCTCGGCTGCGTTGAGCTTGCCGATCACGCGGCGCACGCGCTCCTTGGTGATCTCGGCGATGTTCGGGTAATCGGCGCGACCGGTGGGTTCGGGGAGTTGGACGAGAATGAACTTGCGGTTGCCGCCGTCCTTTTTGTTTTGCTCGAGCACGGCGTGGGCAGTGGTGCCGGAGCCGGCGAAGAAGTCGAGGACGATGTCGTCCAGTTCGGTGGAGATCGTGAGAATGTGCCGGAGTAGGCCAGTTGGCTTTGGCGAGTCAAAAGGCTTCTGGTCTTGGAATAGTTGCTTCATTTCCGCGGTAGCTGTGCGATTGCTGCCGACATCCTCGTGCGAGAGCACGGTCTCGGGTGGCCGGCCAGCACTTTCGTCGGCCATGATTCTGTAATAGGGAGTCCATTGGCCCTCGTGGCCAACCCACTCTATCCGGTGCCGCTCTCGCGCTACCTTCTCCGGGCTCCACCGCCAGGCGCCATCCGCCCCGTTTTGTAGCTTCGGAAACACAAGGGTTCCGTCCGGCGACTCAATGCCAAAGTGCAGGCCTGGACGTGCCTCACGAGTCTCACCCTGCCCACCCATTGCTCTTAGGGGTTTCAGGTAGTAACGCCTGCCGCTGGCATCGGTCCTATTGAAGTGGGCTGGCATCTCATCGCCCTCATACTTGACTCGACAGAGCTTGCTGCGATCCACGCTTCGAGAGAAGACCAGCACATAGTCGTGCATCACCGAGAAATGTTCGGCATCCATCTTTGGGCTGTCGGCCTTCTGCCAGCAAACGCAAGCGAGGAAGTTCTCTTCGCCGAACAGCTCGTTGCATATGCGTCTCAGGTTGTCGACCTCGCAGTCGTCAATGCTTATGAATATGACCCCATCCTCCCGTAAGAGATTCCGCGCCAAATACAGCCGCGGATACATCATGTTGAGCCACTTGGAGTGGAAGCGGCCGTCGGCCTCGGTATTGGTACTGAACCTTCGGCCCTCGGCGTCGACCTGCCCCGTGTACTCCAGATAGGTCTGCAACGACTCGGTGTAGTTGTCCGGGTAGATGAAGTCGTTGCCGGTGTTGTAGGGCGGGTCGATGTAGATCATCTTGACCTTCCCGAGGTAGCTCTTCTGCAGGAGCTTGAGGACCTCGAGGTTGTCGCCCTCGATGATGAGGTTCTGGGTGCTGTCGAAGTCGATGCTCTGGTCGGGCCTGGGTCGGAGCGTCGCCAGGCTGGGGCGCTGGATCGCCTGGAAGCAGGCGGCCTTGCCGGGCCAGCTCAGGCCGTAGCGCTCCCTGCCCGCGTCGATCTGCTCGCCGAGTGCGGCCTTGAGGCGTTCGAAGTCCAGCTTGCCACCCTCGGTCGCGCACTCGGGGAAGAGGCGCAGCAGCTCCGCGCGCTTCTGGGCGGCGATGTCGAGCGAGCGGAGGTCGAAGCGCTCGGTGGCGTCGTCGTGCTCAGTCATGACCCGGTCTTCTTACCGCGGAGCTTCACCGGAGCGACCAGCGGATCGTGAACAGCTCGATCGTCTCGGTCTTCTGCTGGAGGCGCTCGGCGACGCCGTCGAGGAGCTCGTCCTTCTGCCGGTCGACCTCGGCCTTGGCCTGTTCAGCCGCCTTCCACAGCTCGTGCTCGCGGAGTTCCAGGTTGCGGGCCTTCTGACGCAGCTCGAGCTTCCTGGGCAGCGAGCCGGCCTCGCGCGCCTCGCGCTTGGCAGCCTTGAGTTTGTCCCGGATCTCCCGCAGCTCCGCCTCGAGCGAGGCGTGGCGATCGGCCGCCCAGCGGTCGAGCTTCTCGACCTCGGCATCGAACCAGCGGCCGTTGCGCTCGCCGTGGCGTTGCCGGAGCGCCGACTCGCTCGCGTAGATCGCCTCGCGGAGGCGTTCGCGGACGACGGTGTCGGGCCGCGCCACACCGAGCACGCGGGCCGGCAGATCGAAGAGGCGTCGGAGGCTCTCGTCGTCCTGCGCGGCCATCCGATCGTCGATCCCCGCGACGAGCACGTGGTCCTCCACGTCGAGCGAGTGGGCGTGCAGGAGCGCACAGCAGAGCCAGCCGGAGCGCTGCTCCAGGTTCTCGACGGCCGAGATCTTCTTCTTGCTGCCGACGTAGTCGAACTCGAGTTCGACGGTGGGCGTCGACCGCTGCCGCGCCTGGTCCAGCAGACGCTGCGCGAGCGGATGGCCGATGCGGTAGGTGTTGGCGTCGGTGTCGTGGCGGCCGAGTCGGTAGGGGCCGGGATGGATGGGTTCGCTCGGGAAGGGGTTGTGACGCAGGGTGAACGACCAGTCGTTTGGGAGGAAGTCCGCGGCGTCGCGCAGCTCGTGGCGCGTCAGTTCCCAGAGACGCTGCTGGAAGCGGTCGATCGCGAGCCGGCTCTCGAGCTTCACGTGTTCGATGACGGACTGGTCGAAGTTGTCGAGCAGCTTCTCGCGCGCGTCGCGCTGTGCATGGGCGATCTGCTGTTCGAGCTCGCGTTGGAGCTGGTCGAACTCGTGCTGGATCTGCGCCTCCGAACGGCACTGCTGGTAGATGGCGGCGATGCGCTTCTCGAAGTCGACGCCCGACTCGATCGCGCCCAGCACCTCGTCGGAGGCGCCGAAGACGCCATCGAAGAGGCGGAACTTCTGCGCCAGGAGCTGATAGACCCGCTGATCGGCGGCGTTCTTCTTGTTGAGGAAGTTCACGACCACCACGTCGTACTTCTGCCCGTAGCGGTGGCAGCGGCCGATGCGCTGCTCGATGCGCTGGGGATTCCAGGGCAGGTCGTAGTTCACGACCAGGTTGCAGAACTGGAGGTTGATGCCCTCGGCGGCGGCTTCGGTCGCGATGAGGATCGCGCGCTCGTCGCGGAAGCAGTCGACGAGGGCCGCGCGCATGTCGGCCGAGACCGAACCGGTGAGCTTGTCGGTGCCGGCGTGGCGTTGCTGCCACGCGCCCAGGATCTGCTTGCTCAGCGGATCGCTGTTGGTGCCGTTGAACAGGAGCACCCGGCCACGGAACTCGGTCTGCTCGAGGAGCCGGAACAGGTAGTCCTGGGTCTTCCGGGACTCGGTGAAGATGACCGCCTTGGGGGAGAGGGAGCCACCGCCGCGGCTCTGGGCCTCGGCGGCCGCAGCGAAGCCCCGGCGCAGGGCCTGCAGCAGCACTTCGCCTTTGCTGTTCTGGTCGATCGAGTCGGCGAGAGAGAGGAAGCCCCGGAGTCGCTGCAGTTCGACGCGCAGCTCGGCCAGCTCATCTGCGGAGTAGATGCGCTCGGGTGGCGCGGCCCCGGGCTCGTCACCATCCCACTCGTCGCGCAGGTCGTCGGTCGGTCCCCAGTCGGCGGGCAGCTCGTCGGGGATCTCCCGCACCGCGGTCTGCTCGCGCTCGGCCTCTTCGAGCTTCCGTACGAGCCCGGCCAGGGTGCTGGCGATCGCGTGCGTGGACGAGGCGAGCAGCTTGCGGAGGATCAGGGTGACCAGGTGCCGCTGGCTGGCGGGCAGCGCATACAGGCGCTCGCTCTGGAGGTAGTGAGAGACCTGGTCGTAGAGCTGCTGCTCCGGCGGGAAGGGCACGAACTCCTGCACGAGGGCCAGCCGGTTCGTGTAGCGCACGTACTCGAGCACCTGCTTGCGGAGGGTCCGCTTGCAGAGCGGACGGAGCCGGTGCTTCAGCTCGGAGAACTCGTCATCGCCGGGCCGCACGAAGCGCTCGCGGAAGCTGTCGAGGTCGCCGAAGGTGTGGTCGTCGAGGATGCTCACGAGCCCGTACAGCTCGAGCAGCGAGTTCTGCAACGGCGTCGCGGTGAGCAGCACCTTGGGGAAGCGGGCGATCGCCGCCTTGATCGCCTGCGCGATCTTGTTGGTGGGGCGATAGACGTTGCGGAGGCGGTGCGCCTCGTCGACGACCACGAGATCCCACGGGGTCTGCTCGATGTAGGGCGCCTTGTTGCGGGCGAACTGGAACGAGCAGAGCACGACCGCCGGCTGCGCGAAGGGATTGAGGTTCCCGTCCTTCACATGCTGGTTGAAGGTCTTCGTCTCGAGGATGGCGGTCGGCAGGTGGAACTTCTCCGCCAGTTCCTGGCTCCACTGCTTGCGGAGATTGGCCGGCAGGATGACCAGGAGGCGGCGCCTGCCCTCGGCCCAGCGCTGCGCCAGGAGCAGTGCGGCTTCGATGGTCTTCCCGAGCCCGACCTCGTCGGCCAGGATCGCGCCCTTCCCGAGCGGGTTCCGAAAGGCGAAGAGCGCGGCCTCGACCTGATGCGGGTTGAGGTCGACCTGCGCGTCGGCGAGCACCGGCACCAGACCGTCGACCTCTTCCGAGGCGCAACGCCGTGTCAGTTCGTGGGCGAAGAGCTTGGCGTGGTAGTCGGTGATCTCCATGCGCCGACGCGGAGAAGGACGGGCGCGGGAGAGTAACCGGGAGCAGCGGCGGGAATCGAGGTGGCCTCGGACCGGCGCGCGTTCGTGCCGACGCTCGCGTCCAGACCGACCCTCACACCGCCGCCGCCCGCTCCTTCGCCTTCTTCCCGCGCCCCAAGCGATTGCGCACCGCGATGCCGAGCTTCTTGCGGAGGTCGACGAGGTAGGTCTCGAGCTTGCGGGTCTCCTTGCCGCGCAGCGCGTTCCAGAGGATGCGGAAGGGGCGCGTGGGGTGGAAGAGGAAGGAGGTCGCGTAGAAGTTCGAGAGGAGGCGGTACTTCCAGCGCGTGAGCTGCTTGTGGTCGAGCTGTTCGCAGTAGTTGTTCTCGGCGAGCAGCTTCTCCTCGTTGGCGAAGATGGGGGTGAGCAGGAACTCGTCGGCGAGGGTGACGCGGCCCTTCTCCATGAGCTCGTGGTAGAGCTGCGTGTTGGGGATGGGGAAGAAGAAGCCGACGGCGATGTCGTCGATGCCCATGCGTCCGAGCTGGCGGACGAGCTTCCGCGTCTGCTTCAGGTCCTCGTCGGTGTCGTGCGGGAAGCCGATGACGATGAAGATCGTCACGTTGAGCTTCGCCTTGACCGAGGCCTTCACCGCCTCGAGCAGGCTCTCGGTCTTCATCCGCTTCTGGATGAGCTTGCGCGTGCGTTCGCTGCCGCTCTCCGGCGCGAGCGCGAGCGACTTGCCGCCGGTCTCCGCGAGGAGGCGCGCGACCTCGTCGTCGATGACCTCGCAACGCGTGCCCGAGGGGAACTGCCAGGTCACGTCGAGCTTGCGGGCCTTCAGCTCGTTGCAGAAGGCGATGATCCAGTCGCGCTTGAGGATCGCCGTGAGGTCCTGGAAGGGGAAGTTCGTGGCGCCGTGATGCTGTTTGTAGAACTGCATCTCGTCGACCACGTCCTTGGGATCGCGCGCGTACCAGCGCGTGGTCCACATGTTGGGCGACGCGCAATACGTGCACTGATAGGGGCAGCCGCGCGTCGCGAGGATCGGCACGGTCTTGCCCTGGTTCAGGCCGTTGATGAAGCCCTGCTGGTTGTAGACGTCGACGTCGATCAGGTCCCAGGCGGGCCAGGGCAGCCGATCGATGTCCTTGATGCGCTCGCGCGGGCGCTTGCTCGACACCGGCGTGCCCGAGGCGTCGCGGTACCAGATGCCGGCGACCTCCGACCAGTCGACCTTGTCCTTGCCGAGCCGCAGGCCCGAGATCACCTCGACGGCGCCCTCCTCGCCTTCGCCGCGGATGACGAAGTCGATCGGCGCCTGCTGCATCGAGAGCTCCGGGAGGCCGGAGAAGTGCTCGCCGCCGCAGACGATCGGCGTGTCCGGGAAGCGGGCCTTCATCCGGATCAGCAGCTCGCGCACGAGCGGCCAGGAGAAGGTCCACATGTTCGTGACGCCGAACACGTCCGCCTTCGGATCGAGACGCTCGACGATCTGCTCGACGGTCAGCCCCAGCGCGAAGAGCTGCTTCTTCATCGAGCTGCGCGTCACCTGCTCGGGGGCGAGGGCGACGGCGTCGACGAGCGAGACCTCGTGGCCCGCCTCGCGCAACGCGGCCGCGACGTACGCCAATCCGAGCGGCAGGCTCGGGCGCAGCGCGGTCATCGCGTGCACGTTCAGGTAGAGCGGCGGGTGGACGAGCTGGACCTTCATGGTGCGAGTCGTGGGGCGAGGCGTCCGCGGCGAGGATCGGGCAGTCTACGGCGCGAGCACACGGTCCAGCCCGTCGACCTCGGCGCGAGTGCCCCTGTAGGCCCGCCACGGGCTCCTTCCAGGCTCGGGTCGCTCGGGACCGCCGATCCCGCGAAGTCCTGATGGGACCGCGCGATCGTTGCGGCGGACCGGGCGGATCGCGACGCTTCCCGGCGCACGATGCAGATCGACTTCCTCTCCGGCGTGGCCGCGGTGCGCGACGCGGTGCGCCGCACGCTCGGTTCGCGATTGCAGCTCCGCATCGGTGTGGAACTGCCCCCGCCATCGCAGCACCAGGGTGGCCTGCTCTGGATCCACGGGGATCCGCCGTCGCTCGACGTCGAAGCCCTCGCCCTCCGCGTCGAACAAGGCCAGCGACTGCTGCTCACGGGGACGGCCACGGCACTCCTCGCGAGGACCGGCATCGAGCCCGTGGCGCCGGAGATCCGTCGCGGCACCTGGCCCGCCGACGTCGGCCCTCGCGAGCTCCGCGGCGTGATGGCCCTGCCCGCGCATCCGCTCTTCCACCGTGCGCCGGGGGGGCCGTACCTGCTGCGAGCGCGGGGCGATCAGCCCTATGCCGAGGCGGTGTGGGATCGCGGGCGCTGGCCCGCGGTGGCGCGCGTGCTGGGCGTCGAGAAGCTGCCGATCGGCTGTGATGCCACGCGCGCGATCCTGCTCGAGGCGCGTCACGGTCGCGGCCGTGTGCTGGCGCTCGGCGCGCACCTCCCGCTCGAGAACGGTGACCCGGACTTCGCCGAGCATCGCGCGCGCTTCATCGGCGATCTCGTCGACTACTCGATCAGCGATCTCGCCGGCGAGCGCGGGGCCGCGTGGCCGCATCCGGGTTCGACGCGCGGCATCCTGGTCGTGCACGTCGCGGGTCGCGATGCCCCGACCGCGCAGCTCCCCGCGGATCCGGCGAGCGATGCGGCGCTCACGCGTCCGCTCGCGCCGGGCGACGACGCGTCGTTCGTGCTCACGACGCGCGATGGACAGGCGGTCTACGGCCGCGCGCGCCGCGGCATCGAGGAGATCTGGTGCCGCGCCTTCCGCGCCTTCCGCGAGTTGGACCTGAGGCTCGCGCCCGCCGGCGAACCGCTGGCCGCGCTCGGTGACGGCGTCGAGAGCGCGACGGTGCACCCCGACGAGTTCTGCTGGAGCTGGCGTCGCGGTGCTTCGAGTGCATCGCTGCGGCTCGCGCGCACGGCGGAGGGCGACGGCTTCTCCCTGTCGATCCGCGCCGGTGCCGGTGGCGCGCTCGCGTGTGAGCTGAGCGGCAGCTCCGACCTGCGCGCGTTGTGGCCCTATCCCGCCGGACTCTCGCCGGAGCTGCAGGCCGCGAGTTCCCGCCAGGGTGCGGTCCTCCTGCTCGGCGATCCGCTCTTCGGCTTCGGCGCCTCGCTGGTCTCCGACCAGCGACCGATCCGCGCCTCGATCGCGGATGCGTCGCGACCGGTGCTCGACGGCGATGGCGGCGCGATCGTGCGCTTCGTCCGCGAGTACCGCGTCGCTGCCGACGCCGAGTTCGTCATCACGATCCGCGGCCGTTCACCCGGCATCGAAGACGGCGTGGCGGCTGCTTCGCCCGAGGCGCCGACGGCGAGGACCAGCCTCACGGTCCGCACCGGTCAGGCCTCGATCGACGGCGCGCTCGCGCTCGTGCAGGCGCGGATCGCCGACTTCGTGGCGCCGCTCGACGCGAAGAGCGCGGGCCTCGTCGCCGGGCACGATCGGTCGCGGCGCGGGTGGTTCACCGGGCGGCCGGGCTCCGCGTGGTTCTTCGGCCGCGACGCCTTCACCTGCGATGCCGCGCTGCTGCCCTTCGGTGCGCACGACGTCGTGCGCGCCGATCTCGCCCTCGCCGCGCGGTTCCAGGATCCGCTGGGGAAGATCCACCACGAGCTCACGCCGCTCGGCGTCGTGCACCACGACGCGGCGGACGCGACGCCCATGTTCCTCGACATGCTCGGGCGTTGGTTCGCGTGGACCGGCGATCGCGAGTTCGTCGCGTCGCTGCTGCCGGTGATCCGGCGCGCCGTGGCATTCCTCGTGCGCACGGATCGCGACGGCGACGGACTCGCGGAGAACGCCGGTGTCGGCCACGGGTGGCTCGAGGGCGGCACGCTCGCGCAGCACGTCGCGATCGAGGTCTACCTCGCCGCCTACACGGTCCGCGCGTGGTCGGCCGTTGCCCTCCTCGGCACGGCGCTCGGGGACGAACCGCTCGCGACGACCGGGGCCGCACAGGCCACGCGCGCGCGCGAGGCGCTGCGCACGCGGTTCTTCCGCGTCGAGGATGGCGGCTTCACGCATGCGATCCGGACCGATGGCTCACGCGACGACCGCGAGGCGATCACGAGCGTGATGCCCTGGACCCTGGCGATCGGAGAGCACGGTCGCGAGAGCGACGCCCTGCGGCGCTTCGCGACGGCCCGCGCCCAGGCCGACTGGGGCTCGCGCATGCTGCCCACCGACGACCCCGCGTACGACCCGGCCTCGTACCAGGCGGGCTCGGTGTGGCCGCTCTTCTCCGGCTGGACGAACCTCGCCGACTTCCAGTACGGCCGCGCCGACACCGCGTGGCTGCGCCTGCTGCCGCTCCTGCGCAGCGTCGAGCAGTTCGCACCGGGTTGCGTGCAGGAGGTGTTCCGCGGCGACGTCTATCGCCCGCGTGGCATCGCCGCGATGCAGGCGTGGAGTCACGCGGCGATCCTCTCCGGCTTCGCCCAGGGCCTGCTCGGCGCGCGTGAGTCGCCCGACGACGGCCACGTCGTGCTCGAGCCGACGCTGCCCGGTGCGCTCGACGGCCTCGAGTTCGCGGGCCTGCGGATCCGCGGTGCCACGCTCTCCGGGCGGCTGGCGCGCGGTGAGGGCGGCGCGGGTCTCGAGGTCGAGCTCACGCTGGAAGGCGAGCCGCTCGAACTCGAGCTGGCGCCGTTCTTCCCGTCGCCGGCCCGCGTGCGCGGCGTGACGCACGATGGCGTCTCGCTCGCGATGCACGAGGAGGCGCTGGGCGATGGCGTGCTGGTCCGCACGCGTGTGCCGTTGGGCATCGGCAGCACGAGGCTCCGCTTCGACGTCCTGCCCGATCTGCTCGTCGCCATCGAGATGCCACCGCTCGTGCAAGATCGCGAGAGCAGCGGACCGCGCTTCCTCGGCCGGCGTCGGATCGACGCCGACACGGTGGCCCTGACCTTCGAGCTGTGCGCGCCTGCGAGCTTCCCGATCCGCACCCCGGGTCGTGCCGTGCTCGCGGTGACGGGTGCCGAGCTGGAGGCCGGCGGGAGCTCGCTGAAGGTGACGCCGGCGGCGGGGACCGGTCATCGCGCCTGCGAGGTCGTCGTCCGCTTCGCTCCGCAGAACGACTGACGTCGCGATCCAAGACGGCGGCGAGCTCTGCTGCGCGGGTTCGGGACGCCGGTGCCGTCGGTCGCGGCGCCGGCCGTGTCTCCGATCGGGAAGCGCTGCGTCGAGCGCCGGTGCAGCGGCTGACCGGAGCGGTCCGAAGGCGTCTCGGATCCGAGTCCGCTCGGGAAGAGGGAACGCCAGATGAAGCAACTCACGAACTCGCACCGTCCTGCTCCTCGCCGCCATGCGGTTTCACTGAGCGCGGCTCTCGCGCTGCTCGCCGCGTGCAACGGCGGCACCACGCTGTCGCTGCAACAGCAGCTCCAGCAGACCGGCCAGTCCGTGGCCAATCTCCTGCCCGATCCGAGCCTGCTCGACTCGTTCGACGGCATGACCGGCAATGCGCAGATCTCCACCATCGGCGGCGCGTCGGAGACGGCGGCGGGGATGCGCGAGATGCTCGCGCGCCTGAACGTCCCGCGTGAGATCTATCGCGACGTGCGCGCGGCCATGCTCGCGGACGACACGACGATCTCGCTCGCGACGATCACCGACACGCGGCTCACGCAGGCCAGCTACGACACGATCCGCTTCGAGCGGACGATCCAGACCGGTGATCCCCAGGCGCCGGTGTCGAAGCGCGTCCGCATGGACGTCGCCTTCTGGGACGCGCTCGGTCTGGCGATCAACCCGTCGGCGCCGCGCGCCCACACCCGCGTGCGCGACGTCTATGTCGTCGTGCAGATCGCCGATGCTCAGGACGTGTTCGACAACGATGCCGAGGTCGGTCCCCACGTCGGCATCGCCTTCGCGACCGGACTGCCGGCGACGATCAGCAGCGACTTCCCGGATGCGGAGTTCCCCGACCTCCCGGCCGACGGCGCGGGGCTCGGCGCGCTCACGCTGTTCGTCGACCTCGCCGTGATCGGCGAGACGCCGTCGGTCGATACGCCGGACGCCGTCATGGTCGCGATGTCCGCGGGGCTCGGCACGCGTCACATCCTCACGGCGGCGCGCTTCGCGGAGCCGCTGAGCCGCGAGCCGCGCGTGTGCGACATCCGCATCGAGGTGGGTGTGGGCGTGACTCTCGCCACGCTGCTCCAGCCGGAGCTGCGCGCGCAGACCGACGCCCAGATCGGCGAGACGCTCGCGGTCGGCTTCATGAAGCTCGGCGGTGAGGATCACGGCGCGGGCTTCGCGCCGAACCCCTACGACCTCACGCAGCTCCTCCACGCCTGGGATGCGCAGGGTCAGATCGTCGAGCAGCAGACCCCGTACACGCCGCCCGCCGCGTTCGCGGGTTGGCCGGGTGCGTCGACGACCTGGACCGCGCCGATCGGGCAGGGCATCGCGACCGCGTTCGAGGCCGCGCTGGCCACCGCACCGGACGTGAGCACCTGGTATCCGACGTCGGTGCAGTGACGCGCGTCACTCGAGTTCGAGGCCGCGACCTTCCTCTTCGGTGACGCCCTCACCGAAGGAGCTGCCGAGGTAGACGCGCCGCACGATCTCGTTCGCGATGATCTCGTGCGGCATGCCCTCGGCGATGACCTTGCCGCGGTCGAGGATGTAGGCGCGGTCGGAGATGCGCAGCGTCTCGGTGACCGCGTGGTCGGTGATGAGGATCGCGATGCCGCGCTCGACGAGCTGGCGCAGGATCTTCTGGATCTCCTCGACGGTGATCGGATCGACGCCCGCGAACGGCTCGTCCAGGAGCAGCAGCTTCGGCCGCGTCGCGAGCGCCCGGGCGATCTCGAGGCGCCGCCGTTCGCCGCCGGACAAGGTCTCGCCGTAGCTGCCGAGCAGGTGCGTGAGCTGGAGTTCCTCGAGCAGGCCGAGCGCGCGGTCCTTGCGCTCCTTGCGCGGCACGCCCCTCGCCTCCAGGACCGCGGTGACGTTGTCGAGCACCGTCAGCTTGCGGAAGACGGAAGGCTCCTGCGACAGGTAGCCGAGGCCGCGTCGCGCGCGGCGGTACATCGGCATGCGCGTGATGTCCTTGTCGTCGAACACCACGGTGCCGCGATCGGGCGTGATCATCCCGACGACCATGCGGAAGCTCGTCGTCTTGCCGGCGCCGTTGGGGCCGAGCAATCCGACGATCTCGCCCTCGCCGACGGCGATGCTGACGCCATCGACGACGCGTCGCCCGCGATAGGTCTTCGTCAGGCCGTCGGTGTGGAGGAGTTCGCGTCGCGTCATCGCGCGGGTCGGTCGCCGGCCATCACCGGATGAAGCCGATGCGGAAGGGCTGGAAGCCCGGCCAGAAGGTCAGGAGGGGCCGGCCGATGATGTGATCGCGAGGCACGAAGCTCACGCGCGATTGCCTCGGCAGCCAGGGCCCGTTCGCGCCGTTCATCCACGGCGCGACGCTCTCGTAGATGTGGCCGGTGTTCGGGCTCATCGCCACCTCGCCGTCGAGGGTCCAGACCTCGCCGAGATCGTCCGTGAAGACGATCTTCTTCTCGTTGGAGACGATCACCGGGTTCTCGTCGGCATCGA
>JADLHO010000141.1 GCA_020848735.1 Planctomycetota bacterium
CTGGTCGGGCACCGGAGTTGCAGCCTGGCCGAATGCGACTCACTCACCGCAGAACATGGATACTCTGCGGCTCGTTCCGCTCGTCCGAGTGACGACTGGGTCGCGCTCCTCTCTTGCCATGAACCCGATCCGCAGCTTCCTGTCGGCGATCCTGCTCGTCGCCGCTCTCGCCGCGCAGTACCCCTCCCTGGTGACGACCTTCGCGGGCGGAAACAGCGGCGGCACCGAGTGGACTGCCTACTTCGACCTGAGGCCGGCCAGGGCCCTGAACGTCGTGCAGTTCGACCTCAACCTCTCGAGTCCCGTGGGGACGCCGGGGACGATCGACGTCTACGTCACCGCGCCAGGGGGGACCCACGTGGGCAACGAGGTCAACGCGTCGGCCTGGACCCTGGTCTCGAGCAGTCTGCCGTTCACGTCGGCCGGGCCTGGAAACCCGACTCTGGCAACCCTGCCTGGTCCCGTCCTGCTCACCGTCGCCTCGTTCGGCGTCGCGATCCGCTGCCGCGGCGTTGCGATGGCAGACACGAACGGGACGGGGTCGAACCAGTCCTACTCGAACAGCGAACTCGCCTTGACCGCGGGTTCGGTGACGGAGTCCGTGTCCGCGCCCTTCACGGGCACGCTCCACAGCCCGCGCGTCTGGAATGGAGCCGTGTACTACTACCAACGCCTCCGCTATGCGCAGGCGACTTCCTACGGTTCCGGGTGCGGCGGTGGCGGCCCGTCGACGATGTACGAGCTCTTCGACGGCGTGGGGTCCGTGGTCGACCTCTCGAACACCGGCTTCAGCATGGGATGGCATTCGATCGACCCCGGCTACACCGTGCGGCAGGGTGCTGGTCCGATCGTCGCTCCGAGTTCTGTTCCGCTCAGGATCTGGACCTTCGGGATGGTCACCGTGAGCCTGCCCTGGGCGATGCCGAGCCAGATCGGCAACGTGAGGCAGATCTCGGTCTGCTCGCAAGGCTACGTGCACTTCGGCGTGTCGACCCTCGTCTCCGACCGTGAGTCCGTCCAAACGATGCTGGGATACCCGTGCGGCGTCTATGGGCTCTGGGACGCCCTCGATCCCGCCGCCGGCGGCAGCATCCACGCCGAGTCGGATCCGACCGATCCGAGCCGGTTCCACGTCACCTGGCTGGGAGTCGTCGAGCGCAACACGTCGAATCCGAACACCTTCCAGATCACGTTCTCGCAATCCGGGGACATCGAGGTCAAGTACGGAACGCTGAGCTGCCGTGACGCGATCGTGGGCTACTCCCGGGGCTCGTTCGCGATCAACCCTGCGGCCGTCGACATCTCGGCGCTGGGCACGCACCGGATCGGCGAGGGTCGCTGGACCCTGGGACTGAGCGCGTCCGGGACTCCGGTTCTGGGCAGGAACATCCTGATGATGACCGAGGGCTATCCCGCCAACTCGCTCGGCGGCGTCCTCGCCTTTGGCGTCCAGCAGGCCAGCGTGGCCCTCGACCCGATCGGGATGGTCGGCTGCCGTCAGTACGTCTTCCCCGATGTCACGCTGCCCTTCCAGACCACGGGCTTCCACGCCAACCACCTGTTCTCGATCCCGCTGACTCCCTCGCTCGCCGGGACCTCGCTCTACCTGCAGTCGTTTGCCGTCACGCCCGGCGCCAACGCCTTGGGTGTCGTCTCGACCAATGGCGTACATTGGTTGTTGGACGTGCTCTGAACGGCGACGCTCTCCCGGCGCTCAGCGTTCCAGAGCCTCGCGCACCCGCTTCCAATACGTCAGGGTCGCCGCTTTCGCGGGTCCCGTCGGACCGCCGTTGTGGACGCGGGCGATCGTCTGGGCGTCGCGGCTGCGCCACGCGTCTGCGGCGTGGCGTCGCATATAGGCGGCGATGACCTTCTCGGCATAGGCGCGGCGACGGCAGTCCTCGTAGCGCCCGCCCAGGCCAGGCTCGGCCTCGAGTGCGTCCTGCCAATAGACGCGGTGGATCTGGTAGGGGCCGATGGCGAGGCCGCCGTCGCCGTCTCGGACATCGTCGCGGTCGCCGGACTCGACCATGCGGATGGCGTCGAGGATCTCGCGGTGCGACCAGTCGCCGCGCTGCGAGGCGAAGAGCATCGAGAACAACCAAGCGAGGACCACCGCGACGGCGCCGAGCGCGGCGCGTCGGCGCAGTCTGGTCCGCAGGGCACGGGGACCGCGGTGGCGCTCAGCGCGGCGCATTGCCGGCGAGCAGTCCGTCCTGTGCCAGGCGCGCGATCGCGGCGCGCGCCGCCTCGATCCGGAGCGCGGTCCAATCGGCATCCCCGCCGCCCGCGACGCCGACGCTGGCGACCCAGGTCACATCCTCTTTGGCGACGTCGAAGAGGCGCACGTCGATGGTCGCGCGCGGTCGCGAGACCGTGTAGCCGCCGGAGACCCAGGACGTGCCGTAGCCCCAGCCCCAGGGTCGCCGTCCGCCGTAGCCGCTCGTCGTGATGGTCGGCGGGATCCATTGCTCGTCGGTCCAGGAGCTGATCGGCTTCAGGACGAGGAAGCCATCGGCGCCCGTCTGCTTCACCGCGGCCGCGATCTCGTCCTCGCCGTGCTCCTTGCCGGGGAAGAGCAATTGGCCGAGCCTCGTCGTCGCGATCCCCCGGTCGGCGAGCGCGGCACTCATCGCGTCCTCCACCGCGCTCCGCATGCGCAGGTCGCCGTCGGGGGCGGAGACGCAGATCTGTCGGTAGCTCCGGCCGGCGAGCTCGGGCGAGACGACGGCGGCGAGATCGGTCTCGATTCCGGCGCACGACGCGGCGGTGAGCAGGACCAGTGCGAGGAACACTCTGGGCATGCGGCGAGGATAGGCCGTCTCGTGGACACTCGCATGTCCGACGTGAACGATGGCGGCGATGAAGCTGCTCGTCCTCGACGTCGTCGGGTTGCGCCCGAAGGACCTGGCGCACGCACCGAAGCTGCGCGCGCTGGGCGAGCGGGGCTTCGCGGCGCCGCTGCGCACCGTGTTTCCCGCGGTCACGTGCACGGTGCAGGCGAGCTTCCTCACCGGTCGTGCGCCGCGGGAACACGGCGTCGTCGCCAACGGCTGGTACTTCCGCGACCTCGCCCAGGTCTGGCTCTGGCGGCAGGCCAACCAGCTCGTCGGTGGGGAGAAGTTCTACGAGACGGCCAAGGCGCGCGACCCGCGCTTCACGTGCGCGAAGCTCTTCTGGTGGTTCAACATGTATGCCGACGTGGCGTGGTCGGTGACGCCGCGGCCGGAGTACCACGCGAACGGGTTGAAGAAGCCCGGGCTCTACAGCGAGCCGCCGGAGCTGCAGGCAGAACTCCAGGCGGGGCGCGGCCCGTTCCCGCTCTTCCAGTTCTGGGGACCGGGCGCCGACATCCGCTCCACGCGTTGGATCGCCGACGCCGCGCTGGACGTGATCCGCCGGCACGATCCGACGCTCGCGCTCGTCTACCTGCCGCACCTCGACTACGACCACCAGCGCTTCGGCCCGGACGATCCGCGCTCGATCGCCCAGGTCGCGGCCCTCGACGCGGAGGCCGGCAAGCTGATCGACGAGGCGCAGGCGAAGGGTGCCGAGGTCATCGCGCTGTCGGAATACGGCATCGAGCGCGTCGAGCACGCGATCCCGATCAACCGCGTGCTCCACGAGAAGGGTTGGCTGCGCGTGCAGGAGACCAGCCACGGGCAGCTGCTGGACTGCGGCGCCTGTCGTGCGTTCGCCGTGGCCGATCACCAATGCGCCCACGTGTACGTGCGTCGGGCCGAAGACCTCGCCGCGGTCAGGACGCTGCTGCGGACCCTGCCGGGTGTCGCACGCGTCCTCGACCGCGCGGAGCAGCGCGAGCTCGGCATCGACCACGCGCGCAGCGGCGAGCTCGTCTGTGTCGCGGACCGGGGCGCGTGGTTCGCCTATCACTATTGGCTCGACGAGGCGCGTCGCCCCGACTTCGCCACGACGGTCGACATCCATCGCAAGCCGGGCTACGACCCGACGGAGCTCTTCGTCGATCCCACCCTGCGTCTGCCCAGGCTGCGGGTCGCGAAGAACCTCGCCAAGAAGCTGCTCGGCTTCCGCTACCTGATGGACGTGATCGGCACGGATCCGTCGATCGTGCGGGGCTCGCACGGTCGGCTCTTCGAGGACGAGAACGCCGGCCCGGTCTACCTCTCGTCGAGCCGGCGGGACGCCGCCGGCGTGGTCGACGCGACCGACGTCGCGCGCCGCATCCTCGCATTCCTTTGACCTGGCGGATTCCGGAGCCCGTCGTCGGCAGCGGGCGGGCGAGTTCCTACGCTGCGCGGATGCCGAGCACACAGACCGTCGCCGACGGCCGCGTTGTCACCCTCCACTACAAGTTGAGCCTGGGCGACGAAGTCGTCGTCGACACCCACGCCGAGGAAGCGCCGATGAGCTACCTGCACGGCGCCGAGAACATCGTGCGTGGCCTCGAGGTCGCGCTCGCCGGCAAACGCGCCGGTGATCTCATCGACATCGTCGTGGAGGCGAAGGACGCCTACGGCGAGCGTGACGAGGACGCGATCGACGAGGTGCCCCGCGACGTCTTCCCCGACGACATCGAACTCGAGGTGGGTCTGCAGCTCACCGCCGAGGACGAGGACGGCGAGGTGATCCCCTGCGTCGTGCGCGAGATCCACGCCGACCACGTCGTCGTCGACATGAACCACCCGCTCGCGGGTGAGCGTCTCCGCTACCAGGTGCAGCTGCTCGAGGTGCGCGAGGCGACGGCCGAGGAACTCGAGCACGGCCACCCGGCCGGCGAGGACTGCGATCACGACTGAAGCGGGCGTGCGGAGCGGCCCGACGCGAAAGGACCTGGTCTGCCGATGAGCGAGCTTCCGACCGCTGGATCCTCTGCGCGGAAGCGGTCCGCGCGTCTTGGCCTCCGCTGCGTCGCCGTCGCGGCGCTCGCGCTCGGCGCGTGTCGCAGCGACCCTCCCGCACCCTCGCCGCCGACCGAACTCGTCGGTCGCAAGGACGATGGGCGCACGGTGACGCCCGTCAACCAGACGCTGAGCCCGTACGGCCGCTTCGTCGACCTGCCCGGTCTGCGACCGCAGGCGCTCGCGGCGACGCGCGACGGCC
>JADLHO010000142.1 GCA_020848735.1 Planctomycetota bacterium
GCGAGGCTCGGCGCCGCGTGGGTCGGCGGCGCGATCCCCGCATCGGACGAGCGGACGCCGGACGAGCCGGCACCCGACGCCGACGACGCTCAGCGACCGAGCGCGGCGAGCGCCGCCGTGACGTCGGGATCCTCGGGCGCGAGCTCGCGGGCGCGCAGCAGCGCCGCGCGGGCTCCGGTCGCGTCCCCTGCGCGCTGTCGCAGCAGGCCCAGGTTGTAGAAGAGCCGCGCGTGGTCCGGCATGCCCTCGGCGGCGATCTCGAGTTGGGCGAGCGCCTCTCCCTCCTGGCCGTCGATCGCGGCGAGCGCGAGGGCCAGGTTGTAGCGGGCCGGAGCGAAGGCCGGGGCGGCGACGACGGCCGCGCGCAGGTGTTCGACCGCCTCCGCGCCGCGACCCGTCGCGTCGAGCAGGACCGCCAGATCGAGCCGCGGCGGCACGCTCGCGGGATCGAGAGCGATGGCCCGGCGGTAGGCGGCCTCGGCACCGGCGTGGTCGCCGCGCTCCTCGCGGATCGCGCCGCGCGTCACCATGGTCTCGGGGCGCTCGGCACTCGCGGCGAGACTCGCCTCCAATTCGGCGAATGCGCGCTCGAAGGATTCGCGCAGGGCCTCGGGCAGGGCATGTTCACGCCCCGCGACCAGCGAGCGCGCCGCGTCGATGCGCACCACGCGGACCGCGTCGTCGAGCAAGGGAGCGAGCAGGGCGAGGCGCGCCTCTCCATCGAGCGCACGCCCGGCCCGTGCGACCGCCGCACGCACGAGCGGATCCGGATCGAGCGCGAGGTCAGCGAGGGCCACGCCGTCGTGCACGACGTCGCCACCGAGCTGCTCGAGCGCGGACGCGCGGATGATGCCCGGTTGCTCGCGATCCGCGGCGACGGCGCGGAGGCGCGCCGCGGCGTCGCCCCCACCGTGCGCGCGCGCGGCGAATGCGGCGGTCCAGGTCCCCTGACGGGTGAAGGGCGACTCGTAGGGTGGTCGGCCACCCCGCCACGCGGCCGTCGCGGCGGCGGCCCAGTCGACGCCGCGGTCGCGATGGCAGTCGTTGCACGCATTGCGGGTCCCGTGGGCGACGCCGAGATCGGGACGCGGCACGCGGAAGGAGTGGTCGCGGCGCTCGTCGACCCGCATGTAGGTCCGCTGCGGCATGTGGCAGGCGACGCACGCGGCCCCCGCGGAACCCGGTGTGTGGTGGTGATGCGCCGGCAGGTCGTAACGCGTCGCGTCGTGACAGCGGACGCAGAGGGCATTGCCGCTCGCGAGCAGGGTGCCGGCATGCGGATCGTGGCAATCGGTGCAGCGCACGCCTTCGCGGTGCATGCGGCTCTGGAGGAAGGAGCCGTATTCGAAGACCTCGTCCCGGATCGTGCCGTCGGCCTCGTAGAGCCCCGTGTCGAGGAGGGCGAGGCGATAGCTGTCGTGGAAACCCTCGCCGGCGTGTGACGACGCCGTCAGTGGTCCGCGCCGCGAGTGGCAGCGCGCGCAGACCTCGAGCTGCGGTCCCTGCCGCGCCAGGTCGGCCACGAGACCCCGGTCCGCGACGAGCAGCCGCGCGAGCGCCGAACCCTCGGCCCAGTCCACGTGCGCACTGCCCGGGCCATGACAGGCCTCGCAGGAGACGTCCCATTCCGCGGCGGTCGTCGCATAGCGATCGTGCGCCTCGTCGTAGCCGCGCACGACGCCGGTGCCGTGGCACTCCGCGCACATCCAATTCCAGTTCTGGTCGCGCCCCGTCCAATGCAGGGAGTCGCCCGGCGGGAACGCGTCGTCCGGATAGAGGTGGAACCAGCGTTGCTCCGCGACATCCCACGCGATCGGCAGGCATTGCCGCCGTCCGTCCTCGAAATCGACCAGGTATTGCTGCAGCGGATCGGCGCCGAAGACGTGGCTGACGGTGAAGTCCGCGAGCTTCCCGTCCCGACCCTGCGTGCGGACGACGAAGCGGTCGCCGTCGCGGAACATCGTCGAGACGATGCCGTGGTGCTCGAGCGTGCTCCCATCGAAGCGCCCCAGCACCGTCGCCTCGCTCGCCGCGTCCATCGCCCGGTCGTGATCGGAACCGGCGAAGCCCGCGGCCTGCGCGGCGTGGCAACGCGCGCAGCTGGCCCGCCCCACGTACCGCGCCTCGGCCGGCGTCACGCGCGTGCGCGGCCAGGACCAGAGCCCGAGGACGACGAGGGCCGCGGCGGCGGCCAGGGCGACGAGGATGCGGCGGGGACGCGTCACGGGTGGCGAAGCCTACGCCCCGCGCACACCGCGCTCACTGCGGAAGGACCGGCTTCGTGAAGGGCTCCACGCCGTCGAGCGCGCGCAGGAACGCGACGAGCTGCGCGATCTCGGCGTCGCTCAGCTTCGCGTCGGCGATCGGCTTGAGCAGCGGATCGAGGTGCGCGTTGGCCTTGCCGCCCTGCGCCATGACGCGCACCGCGTCCTCGAGCGTCGCGGCGCTGCCGTCGTGGAAGTACGGCGCGGTCCTGCTGACGGAGCGCAGCCCCGGGGTCTTGAAGGCGCCGAGCACCGCCTTCTCGTCGACCTTCTGGCGGCCGACGTCCGGCGTCGCGGCGTCCATCCCGATCCCGACGTTGTGGAACTGGTGGTCGGTGAAGAGCGGCGTCGTGTGGCAGACGATGCACATCGCCTTGCCGACGAAGAGCGCATGGCCGGCCTGCTCGTCGGCGCTGAGGGCGGACTTGTCGCCGGCGACGAAGCGGTCGTAGCGCGAGCCGCCCGAGTGCAGCGTGCGGATGAAGTGCGCCAGCGCCTCGATCATGTGCGCCGCCGTCGGCCCCGCGTTGAACGCGCCCTGGAAGGCCTTGGCGTAGCCGTCGACCTTGGCGAGTGCCGCGGCGACCTCGTCGGGCTTCCCGCCCATCTGCGCCTTCCACGCCGCCTCGACGTTGGCCTCGAGCGTCTTGGCGCGACCGTCCCAATAGAAGTGCGGCTGGCGCGCCACGTTCGCGAGCGACGGCGAGTTGCGGGTGTTGGACTTGCCGTCGTCCTTCGGCGACACGGCGCGCGCATCGGTCCACGACTGTTCGGGGAAGTGGCAGCTCGAGCAGGAGGTCTTGCCGCTCGCCGAGAGCCGCGGCTCGAAGAAGAGCTGCTTGCCGAGCTCGGCCTTCGCCTCGCTGAAGCCCACCGGCAGCTCCGGCTTCGGGAGGCCGAGCAGCGGGTCCACGGCGGCGGCGCCGTTGCCGGGCGCCGGCGTTTCCCCGGAACAGGCGAGCGGGAACAGGAGGGTGATCGCGGCGAGCGCGAGGATCGGACGTGGGTTCATGACGAGCATCGGCTCTGGGTGACGAGCGCACGCGGGGCGCGCGGCGAAGGCGTGGGAGATCGGACCGGGCCGGGCCCGGGGCAAGTCGCCACGGACGCCAGGCGGGAGGGGGCCACACTGTGCGCACTCGCGGCGACCGCCACCAGGGCGGACCGCGCGGCGATCCCGCGCGCGGCGACCACGCGCGTCAGCCGCCGAACATCTGGGTCCAGTGATGCTCGTGACGGCCGAGCCCGACGCGCGCCGACCCGGAGAGCAGGTTGCGATGGTGGCCGGGGCTGTACCACCAGGCCTCGATCGCGCCGAGGCCGGTCGATTGCCCGGCGGCGATGTTCTCGGCGCCGGCGGAGCTGCCGAAGCGCGCGGCGCGATCGCCGGGGCTCCGCTTGCCCTCGACCGGCGACTCGTGCGCGAAGAAGCCGAGCGTCGCCATGTCGTGACTGTGGTCGCGCGCGGCCGCGCAGAGCTTCGGATCGATGGCGAGCGCGTTCAGTCCGAGGCGCAGTCGGATCACATTGAGTCGCACGAGCCCCGCGTACTCCTCGGGATCGAGCTCCGCCGCCAGGGCGGCATTGCGCTGCAGGACCTTCTGGTCGCGCGCCTCGATCGGTGTCGCCGCCGCGGCCAGGGTCGCCTCGTCCTCGTCGAGCTCCTCCGCGAAACCGCGCGGATCCTCGGCGAGGGCATGGGCGCGCAGGAAGCGGGCGCCGTTGGGCGTCGCGAACAACACGGCCTCGCAGCGTTCCGCGATCAGGAACCACTCGACGAGCAGCTCGGCCTCGGCCCGCAGTCGGAGCGCCTCGGCCTCGATCGCCGGGTCGGCGTCGCGCACTGCCGCCGCGTCGACCACGAAGAGCTGCTCGAGCTGCGCGAAGCGCGGGTCGATGATGTCGTGGATCGATTCCTTGCTGAGCTCCTCGCCGCGCGAGACCGCGAGGCACTCCTTGCGCAGCGTCGCGATGCGTTGCTCCCCGTCCTTGCCGCGGCGCTCCCGCAGGGTGCGCACGGCGGCCTTCGCGAAGGCCCGCCGGTAGGCCGCGTGGTCGAGCCGCCAGCGCCGCAGCGCGGGATCGAGTTCGCCGCGCGCGGCGAGGAGCAGGGCGGCCGCACCCGGAGCGTCGGCGAGCAGCGCCTCGCTGCGGGACGCACGCTCGTCGGCGGCGAGTGCGCGGGCGACGGCCGCATGGGCCGCGGCCCGCAGCTCGGCGGCGCTGCGCTCCTGTGCGGGCAGCCCGGGCCCGGCGAGGAGGACGGCGAAGAGGACGCGCGCGCGCATCGCGGCATCGGAGCAGCGCGCCGCCCGTGCGCCAAGCGTCCGCGCCGATCGACGGTGGAACGCGGCCGCGCCGAGCGCTTCCATGGGCCGTCCCGCCGTCACCAGGACCTCCCGATCCCGCCATGAGCCTCCGCATCGTCCCGCGTCAGTTCCAGGCGCCCCTCCCGCTCTCGGACCTCGTCGTCGACGGGGCTCCCGGCGAGGACGCGATCCCGATGGACGTCGTCTTCGTCGGCGCCGGGCCGGCCGGGCTCGCCGGCGCGATCGAGCTGGCGCGCCTCGTCCGCCAGGACAACGAACAGGGCGGCAAGCTCGGCGACGTGCAGATCGCGGTGCTCGAGAAGGCCGGTGAACTCGGCCAGCACAATCTCTCCGGCGCGGTCATGAACCCGCGCGCGTTGCGCGAGCTCTTCCCGGGCAAGCCCGACGCGGAGTTCCCCTTCCTGCGCAAGCCGGTGGATCAGGAGGCGGTCTACCTCCTCGGCGAACGGAGCGCGCGGCGGCTCCCGACTCCGCCGACGATGCGCAACCACGGCAACTTCGTCGTGTCGATCTGCGAGCTCGTGCGCTGGCTCGGCGAGCAGGCCGAAGCCCTCGGCGTGCAGGTCTTCCCGGGCTTCCCGGTCGCGTCCCTCCTCACGCAGGGATCCCGGGTCCTCGGTGTGCGCACCGTGCCCACGGGGCTCGACCGCGACGGCAAGCCCGGCTCCTCCTTCGAGCCCGCCGGCGACATCGGCGCGAAGGTCGTCGCGCTGACGGCCGGCACCCGCGACCCCCTGACGCAGGCCTGGCTGCAATGGCAGAAGGTCGCGCAGCGCAACCCCCAGATCTTCGCGCTCGGCGTGAAGGAGGTCTGGGAGGTCAAGAAGCCGCTGACGCAGGTCATCCACACGATGGGTTGGCCGCTGCCGAAGGACGCCTTCGGCGGCTCCTGGCTCTATCCGATGGGCGACGACCTCGTCTCGCTCGGTCTCGTCGTCGGCCTCGATTACCGGCAGACGACGCTCGACGTGCACGGGCTGCTGCAGAAGCTCAAGCGTCATCCGCTCGTCGCCGGCATCCTCGCGGGAGGCTCGTTCGACGAATGGGGCGCGAAGACCATCCCCGAGGGCGGCTATTGGTCGCTGCCGGAGCGCCTCGTCGGTGATGGGCTCGTCGTCTGCGGCGATGCCGCCGGCCTCGTCGACGTCCCGTCGCTCAAGGGCATCCATTACGCGATGCAGAGCGGGATGTACGCCGCGCGCGCGATCTTCGCCGCGCTCAAGGCCGACGACACGGGCCAGGCGAAGCTCGCGGTCTACGACCAGACCCTGCGCTCGAGCTACGTCGTCGCCGACATGCACCGCACGCGCAACATGCGGCTCGCGTTCAAGTCCGGCTTCTACTGGGGCGGTGTGAAGGCCGGCCTGATGACGCTGAGCGGCGGTCGCCTCCTCGGCGGGCACGTCCACGTCGAAGAGGACGCCGCGGAGCCGAAGGACGTGACGCCGCTCGCCCATCAGGAGGGCGATGGCGAGCTGACCTTCCGCAAGGTCGACGCCGTGTTCAAGTCGGGCAATGCGACGCGGGACTCGATCCCCTCCCACCTCAGCGTCGCGGGCGACGTGCCTCCCGACGTCGCGCGGATGTACGAGGCGATGTGCCCGGCGCACGTCTACGAGGCGCAGGACGGCAAGCTCGTCGTGAACGCCCCGAACTGCATCGACTGCAAGGCCACCGACGTGCTCGGCCCGCGCTGGCAGCCGCGCGAGGGCGGCAGCGGCCCGCGCTACCGCCGCATGTGAGCGCGTCCGACGCGCGGTCAGCGCCAGACCGCGAGCACGCCGCCCATCAGGAGCGAGTAGACGACGCGGTAGCCGGCCTGGATGAGGAAGAGCGGGAGGCCCGTCCCGCAGAACGCCGAGTCGGAGGCCATCGCCGCGGCGATGAACAGCACGCCGACCAGCGCACCCAGGACGAGACCCGACGCGAGCGTCGCGAGGTTCAACGCCGCGACGAGCAGGGCGATCCCGATGGCCGTGCCTGCGGCGCTCACGAAGCTGATGACGAAGGGCAGCGGCGTCGGTCGGATGTCCTCCTCGCGCTTCCCGAGCGCGGCCATCCAGGCCTTGCCGAAGAGCGGTCCATACCAGACGCCGCCGAGCATGAAGCCGGCCAACGTGACGACGAGGACGGGGAGCCAGTGGATCTGGGTCGGATCGAAGGGCATGTCAGGGCGAGGATCGGTGTGATCAGGACGGGGTCTTGGCCGGAGCGCGGCCGTAGTGCTGGGTCGCGAAGCCGACGATGCCTCCCGCGATCGCGCCCGGGATCATGACGGCGAAGTAGAGGTTGCGCTGGTATTCCTCGGACACGCCCATGGCGACGGGCCAGGCCAGCAATGCGCCGACGGCGAGGCCGAAGGCAATGCCACCGACGAGCGAGCGACACCAACGCGCGAACAGCCCCGCCGCGACACCCGCGACGACGCCTTTGACCGTCGAACCGAGGACGATCGAGACGATCTGCTCGCGGAACTCCGGGCCATGGAGCAACGCGGTGAGGCCATCGAAGACCCCGAGAACCGCACCGACGACGACTCCGAGCAGCACCTTGTTCATGACCGGGGATTCAACCTCGTCCGGCGCGGCCTTTCGATCCGTCGGGAAATCCGCTGCGATCGATCAGCCCGGCCACACGAGGATCGCGAGGACCCGCATCACGAGGTAGGCGACGACGAGCCAGATCGCCGCCGCATAGCGGCGATGGCAGCGCGCGAGCCAGTCGAGAGGCGTCTCCCTCAAGGCCTGGACGCGACGGCCCGCGCGTTCGCGGGCGAGATCGTCGGCCAGGGCGTCCGCCGCGGCATAGCGTTCGACCGGCTCGGTCGCGCTCGCCTTCGCCGCGATGGCGAGCAGGCGGCGAGAGGGCCGCGGCGTCGCGTCCGCGAGGAGCTCCGCGAGGATCCGACCCAGGGCGTAGACATCGGCGCGCGCGTCGGTGGCCGCGACCTCGCCCCGCGCCTGTTCCGGCGCCATGTAGCCCGCCGTGCCGACGATGGTGCCTTCGGGTTCACGCTCGCCGCCGATCAGGGCGAGGCCCCAATCGAGCACGAGCCACTCGCCGAACTCGCCGACCATCACGTTGCCGGGCTTGAGGTCGCGGTGCACGACGCCCCGGGCGTGTGCGAACGCGACCGTCTGCACGATGCGCTCGAAGCCCACGAGGCGCTCGTCGAGCGCGCGGTGCTCGGCGCACCACGCATCGAGCCGGCGGCCCCGCACGAGCTTCATCACGTAGTAGGTGCGGCCATCGGCGAGACGCCCGACGTCGTGCACCGGCAGGAGTCCGGGGTGTTCGAGGCGCGCGATGGTGCGCGCCTCGTCGCGCAGGCACGCGCTGCCGAGGCTGTCGCCGCGTGGGTCGTCGACGACCTTCAACGCGACCGCACGCGCGAGGCGTTCGTCGACGACCTCCCACACGGCGCCCATTCCACCGCGTCCCAGCAGGCCGACGAGGCGATACGGCGTCCCCGCGAGCGAGGGTTCGTCGACGACGCGCCGCAGGTGCGCGAGCGCCGCGTCGCTCAGGTGCATGCGTCGCTCCCGAGGATCGCGCGGGCCTCCTCGCGGAACTCCGCGTCCGTCATGCAGAGCTCGCGGAGCCGGGCGAGGACCGCCGCGCGGAACTGCTTGCGCTGCTGGTGGAGCCAGTTGGTGATCGTGGTCACCGGCACGCCGAGATCGGCCGCGAGCGCCGCGTAGCTCGGGCGCTGCCCCGGTTCGTCGGCGAGGTCGAAGCGCTCGAAGGCGAGGAATGCCGCGCCGCGCCCGGCACTGGCCGCAGCACCGCGCAGGTCCTCCACCGCGAGCGCGAAGAGCTGCCTCACCCACTCCCGGTCGAAGAAGGCCTCGACCTGGTCCTCGCCCACCGGTTCTCGCCCGCGGAGTTCGGACTCGGCCGACGCGAAGTCGAGGCTCAGGGGTGCGATTCCGCCGCCGCGCTTCTGTCGCCTGGCCGCCTTGCGCTCGTTGCCGACGTGACCGTCGAGCAGGAGCCGGAACCAGGTGCGGAACGCCGCCCGTCCCGGCTCGTACCGCGCGAAGAGCTCCTTCTCCCAGGCCGCGGTCAGAAAGCCCTGGACGAGATCCTCGGCCTCCGCATCGGTGGCCCGCCAGCGCAGGCGCACATAGGCGTAGGCGGGTTTCCAATAGGCGGCGGCGATGCGCTCGAAGGCCCGGCCGCGCTCGAGTCGGTCCGCACTCCGCACCCCGAGGACGGCGGACCAGCGGGTCGCTGGAAACCTGCCGTTCGGCCGATCCTGGTCGGGGTCGCGCCCGTTCATCGTCGCGCAGGATTAACCGATCCCGCCGCGCGCTTGGAGGGATGATGCGACCCGCGCACGGCGAGCGGGAACCCTGCGATCCGGGCGACGTCCGTGCGCACCTTCACGACGCCGCCGAGCCGACGGCGCATCGAACCGAGAGGTATGAGGATGAACAGCACGAACTGGGTCACTCTGGCCGCCACGGTCCTGGCCGTCACGACGGTGTCCACGCTCGCGTCCGCGCCCGCGTCACCCCAGGGCCAGCCGGGGATCACCGTCCCGCCGGACCACGCGCGCGTGTCGACGTCGCCGCAGTTGCACTCGACGCTGACGAAGATCAGCGTCAAGGTCGAGGATGGCGTCGCGACGACGGAGCTGAGCGAGACGATCGCGAACCGCGGACCACGCGACGCCGAGGCCGACTGGCTCCTGCCGCTGCCGGCCGGCGCCACCGCGGACGGCTTCAAGATGATCGTCGGCGGCAAGGAGCAGAGCGCCGAACTGCTCGATGCGGGCAAGGCCCGCGGGATCTACGAGGAGATCGTGCGGCGGCGGCGCGATCCGGGACTCCTGGAATACGTCGACTGCGGCCTCATCCGCGCGCGCGTGTTCCCCATCCCGGCGAACGGGAGCGTCGAGGTGCGCGTGCGCTGGCGTCACGTGCTGCCGCAGAGCGGGAACCTCTCGACCTACAGCTTCCCCTTGCGCGCGGCCGGTCTCGGCGGCCGTTCGGTCGACAAGCTCTCGCTCGACCTCGCGATCCACTCGCGCGTGCCGCTGCGGAGCGTGTGGTCGCCGCTCGGCGGCGTCGAGATCCGGAAGGCGAACGACCACGAGGCGCGCGTCGGACTCGAGATCGATGGCGGTCAGCTCGCCGCGCGCGACCTCGAGGTCTTCTATGGGACGAGCACCGACGACTTCGGCATCTCCCTGCTGCCGTTCCGCGTCGCGGGCAAGGCCGGTCACTTCCTCGCCCTCGTGACGCCGAAGCAGGACGGCGCCGACGATCCGAACACCGTGCGCGTCGTGCAGTTCGTGCTCGACACCTCGGGCTCGATGCAGGGCACGAAGATGGATCAGGCGCGGCGCGCGCTGCGGTTCTTCGTCGACTCGCTGAAGCCCGGGGATCGTTTCAACGTGATCCCCTTCTCCACGGAGGCGCGGCCCTTCTTCGACACCGCGGTCGCCGCGGACCCCGAACACCTCGCGATGGCGCGCGACAAGATCGCGGCGCTCGAGGCGCGCGGCGGGACGAACATCGACGAGGCGATCGCCACGGCGCTGCGATGCTCCGCCGGCAACCAGCTGCCCGGACTCGCCGACAAGCAGATCGTCCCGATCGTCGTCTTCCTCACCGACGGCCTTCCGACCGTCGGCGAGACCAATCCCGAGACGATGCTCGCCCGGCACCTGCGCGGCAGCGGCAGCCGGCCGCGCTTCTTCGTCTTCGGCGTGGGCAACGACGTGAACACGCGGTTGCTCGACGCGATGGCCGAGGCGACGCGTGGCGACCGCGATTACGTCCGCGAACACGAGGACATCGAGGTCAAGACCGGCGCGTTGTTCACCAAGCTCAGCCACCCGGTGCTGACCGACGTGCGCCTCGTCGTCGAGGGGATCACCATCGAGGGCCAGGAACCGAAGGAGCTGCCCGATCTGTTCCGCGGCAGCCGTCTCATGGTGCTCGGTCGCTACACGGGCGACGGCCACGTGGCCATCCGCCTGAAGGGCAAGGTCGGGGGCGTCGAGAAGGAGTTCGTCTACGAGGCGAGCTTCCCCAAGGAGTCGGCGCAGCACGACTTCGTCGCCACGCTCTGGGCGCAGCGCCGCATCGGCGGCCTGCTCGATGCGATCCGCCTCAACGGGGCATCGCCGGAGCTCGTCGACGAGGTCACGCGCCTCGGGAAGGAGTACGGCATCGCGACGCCCTACACCTCGCACCTGATCGTCGAGGAGGGCATGCAGCTCGCACAGCGCCGCGGCATCGAGAGGGACGCGGGACGGCAGGTCGGCTTCGTCGCCGGCGACGAGCAGGCGCTGCGCCGCGTGCGCGACGAACTCCGCCGCGCCGGCCAGGTCGAGGAGAGCGCCGATGCCGAGGTCGTGCTCGTCGAGGCCGAGCGGCTGGGCGAAGAGGCGCGCGGCTCGCGCGAGCGCTTCGAGCGCCTGCCGACGGCGCCCGTGAGCGGCGGCGAGGCGGTGACGCGCAGTCTCGAGCTCAAGCAGCTCAAGGATGCCGGCATCCCGGCGGAGGACAGCAGTGCCGGTCCGGCCAGCCCGGGCCCCGGTGGCGCGGCCCGCGGCGGACGAGCCGGCGGCGCAGGTGGCTCGGGCAGCCTCGTCGTGCAGCAGATCGGGAGCACGCAGCTCCAGCTCGTCGGCGGCGTCTGGGTCGACCGGGCCTACACCGAGGCCATGCGGGGCAAGGAGCGGAAGATCGTGGCGTTCTCCGACGAGTACTTCGCGCTGCTCGCCAGGCACCCCGGCCTGCGCAAGGTACTCGCGTTCAGCACCCGCGCGGTGATCGTCGTCGAGGGCGCGGCGATCGAGATCGTCGACGCGGACTGAGCGGGTCAGAGGTCGAGAGACGATCTGTCTCTCGACCTCCGCGTGGCCGCGGATGCGGCCGCCGGCATGCCTCTGAGAGTCCGTTCGATGGACTCCCTGCCGGGCTCTCAGTCCGCTTCGGCGTCGGCATCCTCGCGAGCCCCCGGCGCCGACTCCCCGACCCACGCGGTCTCGACGAGGAGCTCGCGCATCACCGAGGTCGCGAACGCGCCCTTGTCGAGCTCGAAGGCGACGACGAAGCCGTCGTCGGCGGACTCGAGTTCGACTCCGCGCAGCGGCACGCGGAGCGGCCGCCGCGCGCCTTCGTTCGTGCGACCGGGCACCTCGCCGAAGCGACGGGCCTCGACGCCGAGTTCCGCGAGCGCCGCGCGCTCCAGCTCCGCCTGCGCACCCTTGGGCGCGAGGCAGCGCGGACCCGGCAGCGGCCCCGACGGCGAGATCTCGAAGCGCTCGCAACGAACGCGTTCGTTGACCGCCTGATCGACGAGGAAGCAGGCGCCGTTGCGATGCAGCCAGGCGACGTCGCCGTCGTGCACGACGTCGAAGTCGTCGAGCCGTCGCGCGAGCACGCGGTTGAAGACCTCGCTCTGAACCGCCGACACGATGAGCCGCAGGATGCGCTTGGGGATCTTCTGGCCGGCCCGGCGGACGTCGCCCGCGAGGATCGAGAGGCCGCGCGCCAGGTTGTCGCCCTCGCGACCGAAGCGCTGCTCGCCGACCCAGTTCGGGAGGCCGCGGCGCGTGAGGTAGCGCAGGTTCTCGCGTACGGCCTCGAGATCGGCGCCGGCCGCGCTCCGGACGCGGATCCGGAACCGGTTGCCGCGGAGGTGACCGATCTTCAGGCGATTGCCGTGGCGGCGGACCTCGAGGATCCGGAGCGCGGGCAGGTCGAGGGCGCGCACCGCGTCCTCGCTCGTGCCCTCGATCGAGAGCCACTGCCGCGTCACGGCGCGCGTGTCCTTCAGCCCGGCATAGCCGATGAGCTGGGGATCGATGTGCAGCGCTTCGGCGATGCGCATCACGGCGCTCTGGGTCGCGAGCTCGCGCTTCTCGACCCAGGCCCAGACGTGCACGCCCTCGCCCGAGGGCTGATAGAGCTCGATCTCCTCGACGACGAAGTCTTCGGGTTCGACCTTCAGCGCTCCCGCGACACGGGCTGCGGGGAGGCCGGGGATGGGGAGCGGACGCAGGGGTTCGAGGGACCTCAAGATGGGATCAGGCCTCGGCGCCCGTGGCGCCGCGCTTGCCGTCGCCGCTGCCGGCGGACTTGTCGCGCTTGCCCTTGCCGCGCTTCTTGCCGGGCTCGGTGGCGCATTGCGCCACCGCGACCGGCTCGGCCTTCGGCGGCGTCTGGGCGGCGAGGACGACGTCGCGCCCGGTCGCGTAGGCCATCAGCTTCGCGAGTTCGCCGCGGAGCTGGTCGCGCGCCACGATGCGGTCGATCTGCCCCTTCTCGAGCAGGAACTCGGCGCGTTGGAAGCCCTTCGGCAGCTCCTTCTTGATCGTCGTCGCGATCACGCGCGGACCGGCGAAGCCGATCAGCGCACCGGGCTCCGCGATGAGCAGGTCGCAGACCGAGGCGAAGCTCGCGGTGACGCCGCCGGTCGTCGGGTGGGTCATCACCGAGATCGAGAAGCCCCCGGCGGCATTCAGCTTCGAGAGGGCCGCGCAGCTCTTCGCCATCTGCATGAGCGAGATGGCGCCTTCGTGCATGCGCGCACCCCCCGAGCAGGCGAAGAGGATGACCGGGACCTTGCGCTCGATCGCCGTCTCGACCGCGCGGGCGACCTTCTCGCCGACGACCATCCCCATCGAGCCGCCGAGGAAGGCGAAGTTCATCACCCCGAGCACGCAGGGGATGCCGTGGACCGTGGCGGTGCCGACGATCATGGCGTCGGCCTCGCCGGTCTTGGCCTGGGTCTGGGTCAGCTTTTCGGCGTAGGGCACACGGTCGACGAAGCCCAGCCGATCCTCGGCGCGCAGGTCGGCGAAGAGCTCCTGGAAGCTGCCTTCGTCGGCGGTCAGCTCGACCCGCTCGCGCCCCGGCAGCGTGAAGTGGTAGCCGCAGGAGGCGCAGACCCGGTGCTTGCTCTCGAACTCCTTGCGGAACAGCATCGAGCCGCAGCTCTCACACTTGATCCACAGCCCACCGGGCATGTCCTTCTTCTTGGTGAAGCGTGTCCAGGCCATGCAGGTCTCGTCGCTTGGTCGTTGTGGGCGCGCGCGACCGGAAGGACCGGCCGGCGCGGTAGAGCGGCGTGAGGATACCGGTCGACCGCGCCGCGAAGCGAGCGCGGGTTTTCGGGCGCTGGCAAGGCCGTCTCAGGCGCCGCGCGCGGACTCGGCCGCCGCTCTCAGCTCCGCGATGCGCGCGGCCCGGTCCGGCGCCGCGAACACCGCCGTGCCCGCGACGAAGGCGTTCACCCCCGCTGCCGCGGCGCGCGCGATCGTGTCCGGGGCGATCCCGCCGTCCATCTCGATCTCGCCGCGGAAGCCGAGCTCCTGCCGCAGGACGCGCGGCCCCTCGAGCACGGCGGGCATGAAGCGCTGGCCGCCGAAGCCGGCGAAGACGCTCATCACGAGGACGAGATCGAGCGCGGGCAGGAAGGGGCTCAGCGCGCGGACGTCCTGATCCGGATTCAGCGCCATGCCCGGCCGCGCGCCGGCGGCACGGATGGCGTCCAGCAGCGCCAGGGCCTCCTGAGGGCGGCGGCGCGCGACCTCGAGGTGGATGGTCAGGACCGCGGGTCGGCTCTCGAGGAAGCGCGGCGCGTAGGTCCAGGGGTCCTCGATCATCAGGTGGACGTCCAACGGCTTCGTCGCGACGCGCGCGATCGCCGCGACCACCGGCGGACCGATCGTGAGATTGGGGACGAAGTGCCCATCCATCACGTCGAGGTGGAGCCAATCCGCTCCCGCCGACTCGACGCTCGCGATCTCCTCGGCGAGGCGCGTGAAGTCGGCGGCGAGCAGCGAGGGCGCGATGCGGATGGGATGCGGCGACATCACGGACGGATCCACCGGTTGGGGTCCGCGGATCCTACGCGAGACGAGCGGCGCGCCGGCGCCGATCGCGCGCGTTGAAGTTCCGTGCGACACCGGGTGAGATCCGCGCCGGGCCGCACGTGGCGCGGCGATGGTCTCGGAGGGCGACGATGACTCTGCTTGCGACCTACAACATGCAGGGCGGCGGCAATTGGACCAACGTGGGTCCGATGATGCGCGGCACGCAGCTCTACCTCCCCAACAACCCCTACCAGGCGAAGGCGGCGGCCGCCGACGTCGCCTGCCTGCAGGAGTGCGGGGCGCCGCCCGATCCACGCGGCGAAGCGAAGCTCGTCAGCAAGGACCTCGCGCTCTTCTCGATGAGCTACGGCGGCATGGAGCTCTATTGGGTCGTGTGGGGCAGCGGCAACACGCGCTGCAGCCTGGCCGTCGTGACGCGCCACCCGGTGAAGAAGTGGCACGTGGTGCCGGTCGTCGACAACGGTTCACTCCGCCCGCTGCTCGGCCTGAAGATCGCGTTCCCCGACCGCATGAAGGGCACCTGGATCTACAGCTGCCACATGCCGTCGGGCAATCACGGCTTCGCCTCGTCGCGCGCGTACGACGTCATCAAGAGCGGGCAGCTCGGCGGCGACTGGATCCTCGCGGGCGACTTCAACTGCACGCCGCAGGAGTTCGCCAACCCGCCCGGCAACCGCGCCTGGGACGACGACGACGCGATGCCGGTGCATTCCAAGAAGGCGACCCACCAGAGCGGCAACAACCTCGACTACGCGGTCAGCCCTCAGGTCGCCCTGCAGTACTACGCGACGCAGGCGATGTCCTCGGACCACTACGCCGTCTGGTTCGCGTTCTGAGCTTGGTTGCCCGCCGTTGGCGGGCTGCGTCAGCAAAGAACACTGGTGGTAGGTTGGACGGCGGCGAAGATGGCGGACCGGCGCCGGGACGACGACCGGCATAGCTCTGGTGCCTCTTGCCC
>JADLHO010000143.1 GCA_020848735.1 Planctomycetota bacterium
CCGCTTCTCGTACTTGAGCCAGTACTCGAGGTTGTCCTTGGCCATGCCGGTGTGCCACGGCACCACGTCGACGTAGTGCTTCCACACCGAGCCGCCGGCCTCGGCCTTCTTCGCGTCCTCGAAGTGCGCCTGCGCGAGCTTCAACGCGGGGAACTGCTTCTGGCCCGGGGCGACGAGCTTGGCGTAGGCCTTCGCGTCCTTGCGGCTGTCACCGGTCGACTCGAAGGTCGGCAGCGACTCGATCAGCTTGTCGAGCACGTCGATCGCCTTCGCGTAGTCCGCGGCCTTCGCATCGGCGAAGCTCGGCTTGAACTTCGGATGCTCGACGAAGCGGCGACCCTTGCAGGTGCCGCAGGGCAGCGCGCCGAGGCCCTTGCAGCAGTCGCAGCGCTGCGGGCGCTCGCCGCCGCCCGAGACCCGCATCTGGCCGCGACCCTGGCAGATCGAGCACACGGTCATCGCCGCACCGCCGCAGGTCGGGCACGGCGAGCCGAGCAGCGGATCAGGCAGGGTGCCGGCGCCGAAGCAGACGCGGCACGTGGCCTGCTTCTCGTTCGCGCACTCGGGGCACTTCTCGCACTGCCCTTCCTCGAAGCGATCGCAGGTCAGGCACGCCGACTTCCCGGCACCCTTGCAGTTGAGGCACTGCGCGCCCTTGTGCTCCGCCCACTGCAGCACGCCCTTGTCGTCGGCGGCCGTCGCCCGCTCGACGCGCTCCGGCGGTTGCCGCACGAGCACGGCCCGTTCCTCGGGCTTCTCCTCGTCCTGGGCGCGGACGCTCACGACCGCGAGCGCGAGGAAGGCGACGATCTTCAGCAGTTGGGTGAGGGTGTTCACGGTTCGGGTCCCTGGGGTCGGTGCGGCATTATGACGGCTCGCCCGACGGCTTCTGCCCTCGGTTCAGGTTCGTCTCGTCGAGCGGAGCCAGCAGGTCTTCGAGGAAGAACGCCGCGAGGTCGTGCCGCCCGCTGAGGCCGGCCTTCTCGTAGATGCTCCGCGCCTGCTGACGGACGGTCGCCTCGCTGACGCCGCGAACCCTCGCGACCTCTTTGTGGCTCAGCCCCTTCAGGAGCAGCAGCGCGATCGACTTCTCGGCCCCGCTGAGACCCCAGCGGACGAGCTGCCGATCGATCGCCGCGCCGAGGCCCGCGAGCAGGGTCTCGACCTCGGCGCGCCAACGTGCGGCCTCGGCGCGCGAGCCCGCGAGATCCGCGGCGAGGCCGGCGGCGTCGCGACGCGCTGCCGATGCGCTCCGGCGCAGTTCCGCCAGGCGTCGGAGCAGGAAGGCGATCCCGAGCCCGCCCGCGAGGACGATCGCGCCCTCGACCGCCGCGTGGGCGATCGTCGTCCCCTCGCGGAGGTCCAGGGCGAGGTCGATCGCCGCCAGCGCGGCGACGAGGGACAGGAGGGCCAGGCCCGCTCGCGCGCGCCGCCGCTCGCCCTCGGGATCACTTTCCACTCCACCATCCGGCGGATCCGACGGACGCAAGTCCATGCGGCGCCGACGCTATCACACAGAGCGGATCGAAGGCCCACCGTGTTCCTGCATTGATGGCGACACGCCAGCCGCGCGACTCGCGGCGCGTGAACCACCATGAACGAACTCCCCCTCCATCCCAAACTCGTCCATCTCCCGATGGCCCTCGCCGTCCTCATGCCGCTCCTCGCGAGCGGCGTCCTCGTCGCCGTCGCCCGCGGCTGCTTCGCCCGCCGCGTCTGGGTCCTCGTCGTCGCCGCCCAGGCCCTCCTCTTCGCCAGCGGCCTGCTCGCCATGCGCAGCGGCGAGGGCGACGAGGACCGCGTCGAACGCGTGGTCCCCGAGTCCGCGATCGAGACCCACGAGGACGCCGCCGGCCCCTTCGTGTGGGCCAGCGGCGCGGTCCTGCTGCTGCTCTGCCTGCCGCTGCTGCTCCGCAATCCGGGGCTGGGTCGCATTACGGGGATCGGAGCCTGTGCCGGGACGCTCGTCGTGCTGGCTCTCGGCTGGCGGGTCGGCCAGAGCGGCGGTGAGCTGGTCTGGCGGCATGGGGCGGCGACTGCGTATGCAATGGCGGGTCCCGCTGGGCTTCCGGCGCCGAAGCCGGAGCGCGAGCGGGATGACGATCGCTGAGCGCGATCCCGGAGGCGTCGGGTTGGCGTCGGGGCAATCGCACCGAACCCGCTGCATCGCTCTCCGCCCCGAGCTCCGCGTCGGGCGAGAGATCATTGCCGCAACGCTCCATGCGGGCCCGAGCCCAGCGAGCTCCATCCCGCGGCCACGATCATGTCGGCGAGGTAGCGGCCGATGTCGCGCGGCACGGATCGCCTCGCGCAGGATCTTCTCGCGGACGCGGTCTTCGAGCCCGTCCACGAGCACGGGATCGACCGGCCTCCCGAGCAGGTCTTGGAGCCAGGACTTCAGGTCCGAGTAGCGGTCGAGGTGTGGCGATCGAGATCGACCAGGAGGTCGATCCGTTCCGCTGATTGCTCGCCATCCGCGAGGAGGACGCGGCCCTCTTCGTCGGGCGCGAGGAGGAGACGGCGTAACGGCGGCAGTCCTGAGGACAGTGATTTGGTCCCAGCCCCCCTGGCGGTTTGACCGCTCGCGAATCGCCGGCTAGCGTCCCGCCCCGGTGGTTGGTGGAGGTCGCCGCGAGCGCCGGTCAGGAGCCGGCGCACACGGTGTGTGTCCAAGCGAGAACCAAACCGGTGCGGTTGCGAGTCGGACCCCCTCCGACTCCGCGAAGCGCAGCGTGGACCCCGCGGCGCTTGCCGGCAGCGGGAGCGATGGAGGGCGATGCGATGGGTAGCGAGCGAGATGAGAAGCGCCGAAGGAGCTCGCTGCACTCGGTCAATTGGCTCGATCCCGAACTCCCGGGGAGAGGCTGGGGGCTGGACGCCATCGCCGACCTTCTCGAGGAGGGTTGCCTCCGCTTCGGGCGAGGCCGCTGGCGCTGCACCTCCGAGCTCGTCGACGCCGTGAAGCTGCGGGTCCTCGCACGATGGATGCTCCCGAACGAACGAGCCATGCACTGGGGCAATTACGCGCTGGAGATCCTCCACAACCTGGTCAAGAAGGGACCACGGAAGCCCGGGCTCGATGCGAAGCGCACGCGGTATCTCGCCGACGACGAAGACCTCGAGGCGCCGCCCGATGGAGAGGCCGCCGCCGATGCGCCCGCCCTCCCCAGCCCGGAAGAACTGCCGCCGACCCTGAGTCCAGCGGAGCTCCAGGTCTACACCGCGTTCTGGAACCAACGCATCATCCGGCCGGCTGCGGCATCCCTGGGCATGACCCCACGTGACTTCCGTAACCGGCTGCAGCGAGCCGCGGCCAAGATCCGGCGGGCGCGGGAGGAAGAAACCGCGGAACGTCGTCCCCCCCCCCCCCCTTTCCGAGTAGCCGGGCCCGCGGTCCAGCGGGCTCGACCTCGAACCCTCCGCCAGATCTCGTCAACTGCCTTCCATGGTGCGTGAACCAGGACCGGATCGGTACTCGATCGGACGACGGCGCCCTGGCCGAGGATTCAGAGCGTGGCACGGCAAAGCGCTTGCCCTTGTCATCGGCGTGGCCGCGGCGACCTTGTTCTTCGCTCCACTGTGGCCGTGCGAAGCCGGGGGCGGCCCCCCAATCCAACACCAGGTCGAGCCCGCGGACGGCACCTCGGTCGAGCCGGGCGGCGATGCGCTTGCCAAGGTGCAGGTCACTCAGGTGTTCTCGCCGCTCAGCGCCGAGATCCCACTCCGCCTGTCGCCGTCCGGAGCCTTGCCGAACCTCTCCCCGGGATCGACCGGACGACTCTTCTACACGGTGCAGCGCAGCTACAAGGGGCCGTTGGACGCAGCTTCGGTCGAGTGTCTCCTTCAGGCCGGGGCCGCCGACGTTCTCGAGCACCGCTTGAGCGACTCGAGCGCCGAGCGCCTTCGAGGTCACTTGCTCGACTTCGACGAGTCCCTGCGCGACCTCTCCCTCGTCATCGAGGACGAGGAGCGCGAGACGCAAGCGGTGCTGGTCGCGCGGCCGGATCGGACCTTTGTGTTCGAGCGCCAGCCGCGCGAGGTCGACCCGAGCTTCCCTCGCTTCAAGGCTGCGGTTCCTTCTCCGAAGGATGGCACGCTGTTGTCGGAGCGACTCCCACCACAGGGCGAGCGGGTCTGCATCGTGCTGTGGTCCGAATGGCCGGCGCTGAAGCAGTTGTACGACGATCGCTTTGCAATGCTCGCCGACCGCCGGATTCGGGTTCGGCGCTGGATCGAGTCGGAGTACGCGACTCACGGCTTCAACTCCCTATTCCACGGCTGAGCTACGCCGCACCAGCACCGCGGGGTGTGCTGGCGCGGATCCCGAGAAAGACCCCGGACAAGGAACGCACGATGCTTCGAATCCTCCTCTTGAGCGCCGCCCTCGTCGGTTTCGTTTCGAACCCGACCCGCGCGCAGGTTCCGTGGGAATGCGCCTGCACGCAGACCTCTGGCGTTGGCTTCGCAACCGATCTCAACATCGGGTGGGTCTCGTCCACCGTGACCCAGCAGTGCCAGGTCGTCACGGTCGGCTCGAACACGTTCTGCCAGATGGCCGGAACCGTTTCCTACTCGTACACACCCGCCGGGGGGTTCACGCTCATCTCCGCTGGATGGGGCGCACCACCGACGACGTTCACGCCCACGCCGAACAGCAGCGGCTCCTTCTACCCGAGTCCTTCGGTGCTCTGCACCGGCACGCCGCTTGGCGCGTACATCTACATCAACGGCTCCCTCGGTGGCAGCCAGATCGGGATCCAAGCCATCTTCTATTACTCGTGCAATCCGATCTAGTTGGGAGGCCCTCGGCACCCTCACCGCAGCCCGCCATGCGCGGGTCGACTCAAGTGCGAGCCGGCTTGGCCAGTGGTCCAGGCCCCGCACCTGCCCGGGCGGCAAGACAGAGTTCGTCGCCCGGGCGAGATCGCAATCGCAATCTCCTTCCATTCCGCGAACATGAACGCAACCGCAAGTCGCATCGCGCGGCGCCTGGCCGGCGTCGCACTGCTGGTCCTCACTCCGGTCCCCGCCCAGAACCCCACCGCTACAGCGGCCGCAGATGACTTCGTCGTGGTTCCCGAAGAGAGTCCAGACACGACGAAGTTGCCATGGCGGATCCTGAACGGTAGTTGGGGTTCGATCTTCGTACCCTATACCACCCAGATCGTACTCGACCTGCCAGAAGTCCCCGCCGCACCCATCCGCTCCGTTTCCCTTCGCCGCGCGGACCCCGCAGGGGCCCAGCCTGGCACCCTCCCTGCGTTCGACGTCAACGTGGATCTGTGGATGGGCCATTCGCCCCTCGCGCCCGCCGACATCCAATTCCGTCATGCGGCGTCGCGCGGTCCCGACTTCTCCCAAGTGACCGTAGGGAGATCGGTCCGGTTTCCGCCGGTCCCCTGGATGGCGAGCGGCCAGTACCCCTTCTCCCACCGCATTCCGCTGGATTTCCCGTTCCAGTTCACCCAAGCGACGAGCGGCGTCATCGAACTGCGCTTCAACTCCTCGACGCTGGACTACCAGACCCTGGGCCCCGATCTCGGATACTTCGATGCGAGATTCTGCGCGAGGGTCGTGCAGCTCGGCGCGTCCGGTGGTGCGGGTGTCTTGAGTTCGTTCGGGTTGTCCTGTGGGCCATCTGCACCGGGCATCGAGAACCGCTTGATCCACTCGTCATGGCCTTCGATCGGCAACGCGAACCGCGTCATGCTGACTGGGCACCTCATGTACGGGGGCGGACCTCGTGAGGTGGTTCACTTCTTCGGCGGGCTGAGCGATCGCACCTGGAATGGACTCGCCCTTCCCTACGCCCTCGATGGACTTGGGGCTCCTGGCTGTACCGCGTACTGCAGCTGGGAGTTCGAGTTCCCCAGCGTGCGCATACCCCTCGTTCCCCCTGCCGCCGCAGATCTCACGATGCCGAACGACGTTCGGTTGCTGGGAATGACGATGTTCCTCCAGGCCGTCCGTGCGAATCCGATCCTCACCGGCGGCCTGCAGATCTACACGTCAGACGCGATGAGGATGCGGTTCATCCCGAAGCTCCAGACGAACATCTCGTACACCACTCGCCACCCGAGTGGGAGCGTCTACGGACCCGAGTATGTCGACAACTATGCACTCGGCGGCCCGGTGATGCTCCTGGATGCTCGCTGAGTCCACGCTCGGAATCCGTTCCCTTCCATGACGTCGAGGTCAGTCCTCGTCTGGGGCTGCTCGCTCGCGATCTGCCTCGCGATCGGTCTCGCCTTGGATTGGCAACCCCACGGCCGAGGCGGACCGCGACTGACTCGCGCACGCCCTCTGCCGGAGTCACGGATTCGGAGCGCGAGCTCCGCGCTCGAGTCGACAAAGGTCACACCGGACTCCCGCGCGCCGCAAGATCAGGTTGCCGCGCAGGTGGCCATTCTCCGCGAGCCCGGCGCTGTCGATCGGTGGTGGGTGTTTCGCCAGCGAAGCGCCCACGAGTGTTGCTCGCGGGGACCCTCGATGATCGCCTCCGGAACCGGCGCCGTGCCGGAAGAGTGGACGAGCGGTTTCGGTGAACTCGCGCCCCACGACGGCGACATCCTCGTCCTCGAGCGCCGCGGCCGGCGCGTTGCGCTTCCCGCGGTCGAGGCGTCGGGCGTTCTTCGGGCCCGTCCCGATCGCAGCGCGATCCCCGAAGACGTCGCGGCAATCGCCACGAGGATCACAGTGCGCGACGCCGGGACCGCGCGTCCCATGCAGGCTTGGCTCTTCGATGCCCATGGCGTCGCCCTCGGCCCAATCGGCGGCGATGCCGAGCAGATCCTCCTGCCTGCGGGCTTCATCGGCTCGGTCTGCTGTGACGGCTACGCCCCTCGCGACATTGCCATCAGGAGTGACAAAGACGAATCGATCGTCGTCGATCTGCACCGGGCGGCCTGCTTTCGGGGCCAGCTCGACCGGATGCCAGCCGACCCGCGCGCTCGGCTCATCGCTCACGGCCTCGATCCCTCGCCCCACTCCGCGCCCGAGTTCACCGCGGATCTGCGCGCCGACGGCAGCTTCCACTTCGGCCCCATTCCGATCGGCCGCTATTCCCTCCACCTCGAGTCGGAGACCGCATGGCTCCACCCACCTGTGCGCGCGGTCGAGGTATCCGCCCACGGGCAGGACGCCGGCGTGTTCGAGGTCGAGGTCTTCGCCACGCTCCACATCGCCCTCAAGATCCCCGGCGCCGTCGTCCCCAAACGCCTCCACGTCCTCGCCCGCCGCTCCGACCGCGAGCCGGCGCCCGGGGCTTCCCCGATCACGCTGCCGGTCGCGCCCGACGGTCACGTGGAGTTGGCAAAGACCCGCCCAGTCCCGCTGGTCCTCGATTGCTGGACCGACGATGGCTTCTGCGGCCACGCATCCGGCGTCCTTGCCGTCGACCATCCGCGCGATCGCCCTCTCATCCTTGCCCTCGACACCCCGGGCACGATCGATGCATTCGTCGACCTGGTCGCCTTCCGTGTGCCGCATGGCTCCAGAGTCGTCGCACGCCCGCACGGAGCCGATGGCCCGATCCGCGCCGCATCCGACGCCGAGGCACGCTGCCGCGTCGCCGAGGTGGATGCCAATGGCAAAGCCCGCCTCGCTGCAGTCTGGCCGGGACCGACCGAGCTGACCATGCTCTCGCCTCAGGGTGTCGCGCTGGCAACCACCACGACGGCACTCGCTCCGGGATCGCGCGACACAATCGTCCTCCGACCGGAGGTCCCGGTCGCTTGCCTGGTCCTCCGCGCGCCTGTCGTTCACGCCCAGGCCCGAGTCGCCTGCCTCACCTGGGCAAAGGGCAAGACGACGCGGATCGCTCTGCACAGCACATCGTCGACCGAGGCCCTGCTCCCCGCTGGCAGCTATCGCTTGCGTCTGATCGGACGCGAGGGCGATCTGCCGGAGCGGATCGTGCACTCCTCGGCCCTCGAGCTCCGCGCCGGCGAACGCGTGATCGTCGACGTGTGATCGGACCCCGGGCCCTCACCCCAGCTCGTCAACGTGCCGGCGAAATCGGTCGAGACGGCGCCATGCGCGCTTCACCGTCGCCCGGCAGGTCGAGGACCACGCGCTGACGTGCTCGAGCTCCTGCTGCCGGCCCGCCGCGAGCCCGGGCCGCGCGCGAGACTTCTCCAGGTTTCAGGTCGACGTCACGCCGCGGCAACTCGCCCGCAGCGCCGCCACCGGGCATGATCCCGCGACGCTCGCTGATGGACCCATGCCCGAACCCGAAGTCTTCCTCTCCTACCGCAGCGGCGACCGGGTCGTCGCGGAGCGGATCGCGCAGGCGCTGCGCGGAAAGGGTCTGCGGGTCTTCTTCGATCAATGGTGGCTCACGCCGGGGCGGGATTGGCGGGCGGCGCTCGAGCAGGCGATGGCGCGCTGTTCGGCGTTTGCGGTGCTGCTCGGGCCACGCGGGCTCGGGCCCTGGCAACAGCGCGAGGTGAGCCTGGCGCTGCTGCGCGTCGACCGCGGCGAGGCGTTGCCGATCGTGCCGATCCGCCTGCCGGTAACTGTCCGGCGAACCACACCTCGATGGACGACCGATCGAGGGGGGCAGCGACAGCCTGGACTCCGGCGTTCGCGTTCCACATGCGGACCGGGGACCGATCGCAGAGGTCACGCGGACGCGCGCA
>JADLHO010000144.1 GCA_020848735.1 Planctomycetota bacterium
CCGCACCGCCGCCCGCGTGTGCTTGCGCCAGGCGAGGAACTGGCGGTTCTGCTGCACCAGCTCGCGCAGCCAGGTCCAGCTCGGGATCAGCGCCTCGTGACTGATCTCGATCGCGTCGGCACCGCTGCCTTCGTCGCGGCTCGTGACGAGCAGGCGGGCGTCGCCGCGCGCCAGCCGCTCGACCACCGAGCGCAGCGCCGGATCCGCGCCGGCCAACAAGGCGCGTTCGCGCGTGTCGCGCGTGCCCTCGCCGACCTGCACCAGCCTCAAGAACAGCGTCGTCGCCGCCTGTTTCTGCGACTCGCTCAGCTCGGCGAAGACCTGCTCCGCGCGGTGCGCGATCGCCTTCTCGAGGCCCCCGACCGCGTCGTAGGTCGCGTGATCGAAGCGCCGGCCGCCGCTCTCGCGCCACATCTGCTCGAGCACGAACTGGAGCAGCGGGAGACGGCCGGGTTCCTCGCCCACGCCCTTCACCAGGGCCGCCACCAGCGCGTCCTCGACCTCGAGGCCGACTTTGCGCGCCGGCTCGACGATCACGCGCTCCAGCTCGTCCGCATCCAGCGGGCCGACGTTCACCACGCAGTCATCGAGCCGCGCCGTCAGCGGGCGATACGCCTGCAGGTGCCCGTAAAAGTCGGCGCGCAGCGTGAGCACCACGCGCACCCGGGGGTCTTGCGCCGCCTCGAGCAGCACCGCGAGGAAGCGCTCGCGCATCGCCTGGTCCTGGCACAGCGCGAAGGTCTCCTCGAACTGGTCGACGAAGAGCAGCAGGCGCTCGGTGCCTGGCTGCTCCCTCAGCGCATCACCGCAGAGCTCCGCGAGCGGGATCTCGCCGCGCAGGAGCTTGCCGCCCCAATCCTCGATGCGGTCGCGAAGCTCGTCGCGCTGCCATTGCGCGCGCAGGCGATCGAGCAGGGCTGCGGCCAGCGAATGCAGTGGGCGTTTGTCGGGGACGAGCGCGATCACGTCCCAGATGAGCTTGGGATCGCGCCGCAGCGCGGGCACGAGCCCCGCGTGGACGAGGGAGGACTTGCCCGTCCCGCTCGCGCCGACCACGGCGACGAAGCTCTGGACCTCGAGCTTCCGGCGCAGTTGCGCCGTCGCCTCCTCGCGCCCGACGAAGAAGGCCGCGTCCTCCTCGCGGAAGGCGAGCAATCCGCGGAAGGGACAGAGTCCCGCGCGCCCCTCGCGCAGCTCCGCGTCGAGCTCCGGCCCGGGCGGCTCACCGCGCAGGCCGCGCGCGAGCAGCTCGAGCGCCCGCTCGTCGCTCACCGCCTCGTCGAGCGAGACCCACTGCTGCAGGTCGAGCAGCGACAGGGGCGCGTCCGCATTCGGCAGCCGGATCGGCACGATCGGCAACGCCTCGCCGCGGTCGACGCGCAGCAGCGCCAGGCTCACCTCGCGCTGCTGCCAGGGCCCGAGCCCGCGCGGTCCGATCAGCACCGCAAACGCCGAACAGCGCGCCATCGCCTGCTCGAGCGCCGCCCGCCAATCCCGCCCCGGCGTGAGCCACCATTGATCGAAGAAGACCCGCAGGCCCTTTCCGCGCAGCGCCTGCGCGATCCGCTCCGCGACGACCCGGTCACTGCTGCGGTAGGAGAGGAAGACTTCGGGTTGCGCCATCGCGACTCCAAGGGAGGCGCCGGGATCATCGCGGCCGAAGCGCCCGCATCAAGCTCGGCGCCCGGCTGAAGCGATCGTCACGGCGGAGCGGCGGGATGGATGGACGGCGAGGGCAATGCCGTGATCGGCTGGATCGGAATCGTCGCGAGCACCGATCTCGTCTTCACGAGCGAGTACCGCTGAAGGTCCGGGCTTCGCGGCGGGAGCGGGGGGGGCGCGGTGCGTCCCGGGAGAGGCGGCGTGCGTGGCGCGCTGCGCGGCGCTAGAAGTTCGCGCTCGCATGGGACTCTTCCGTCGCCGTCCGCGGCCCATCTCATCCCGTGCGCGGACCTCACGCACCGCGCGCGGCTGCCTCGGCGGGTTCCTCGTGCTCTGGGGGCTCGGCTTCGGTGGAGGCGGCATCGCGTTGATCGCGAGCGCGACGGAGTCGGGGCAGGTCGACGTCGGGGCGCTCACGATCGGCGCAGTCCTGGCCTCGATCGGCTGTGGGGTCCTCGTGCTGGGGCTGCTCGTCTGGAGCGGTCGCATCGGCCAGGGGGGCAACGACGTGACGCTGACGGGCGTGGTGCCGACCGGCGCGCCGCCCAGGCCCAACCTGCCCGGACCCATCGTGCTGCGCCCGCAGCGGAACCGCGGCTGCCTGCTCGCCGTTCTCCTGCCCTTCTCGCTCGGCTGGCTGGGCGTGCTGTCCTTCGCCGCGTTCCACGCTGGGGCCCTCGAGTTCGGCGGGAGCGTGATGCTCGCGATCTTCGGCGCGATCGCCCTGGGTCTCCTCGTGTCGTGTGGATACCTGATCCTGGCGATGACCAATCCGAGCGCGGAGCTGGTGCTCGACCTCGAGGAAGTGCCGATCGGGGAGAGCGTCGATCTGCCCTGGCGCCTGATCGGCAGCACTTCGCGACTCAGCACGCTGACGATCGAGCTCGTGGGACGGGAAGAGGCGACGTATTCGCGCGGCACCAACCGCGTGACCGACCGCGAGGAGTTCCATCGCAGCACCCTGCTCCGCGTCGATCTCGGCGGACTCGACGCGCGCGGCACCCTGCGCCTGCGCATGCCGGACAATGCGGTGCCGTCGTTCCGCGCGCGTTCCAATCAACTCGTCTGGCTGCTGCGCTTCTCGGCGCCGATCCGACGCTGGCCCGACGTGAAGGACGAGGTGATCCTGCCGGTGGGGCCGGCGCGGCGCGCCGGAGGCCCGTCATGAGTCCTTCGCTCGCCATCGCCTTCGAGGGGGACCGCAAGAACTTCGAACCCGGCGAGACCGTGCGGGGTCGCGCCCTCTGGTTGCTCGAGACCGCACCCGAGGCCCTCGAGGTCCGGCTCTTCTGGCATACGCAGGGCAAGGGCGACACCGATCTCGGCATCGTCGCGGTCGCGCGCTTCGAGCAGCCGGGCGAGCTCGGCGAGCGCCCCTTCGAGCTCGCCTTGCCGATGCGGCCCTGGTCGTGTTCGGGCCGCCTGGTCTCGATCCTCTGGAGCCTCGAGATCGTGGCCTTGCCCCGCGAGGACGTGCAGCGCTTCCCGATCGTGGTGGGGCCCGCGGGTCGCGAGACCGATCTGCGCGCCGTGGGCACGCCGGCCGACGATGCGCGCGCGTGAGAATCCCTTCCGCGTCGAGCGCCAGCACGCGCTGCGCTTCCGCTTCCCTGTCGGTGAGGACCACGAGTCCCTGCTCGCGCGCGCCGCGGCACGCGGCGGTCGCGGAGCGATCGTGGGACCGCACGGCAGCGGCAAGACGACCTTGCTCCTCGAACTCGCCGATCACCTGCGCGCGCGCGGCCACCGCGTGCGCGAGCTGCGGATCGGTGCGCCGCGGCACTCGTTGACCCACGGCGAATGCGCGGCGCTGAGCGAGGGCCTGGGTCCCCGCGATGCCGTCCTCTTCGACGGCGCGGGTCACCTCGCACCCTGGCATTGGTGGTCCCTCGCTCGTGCGCTGCGACCCGCCGCATTCGTGCTCGTCAGCTCCCATCGCGCCGGCCGCCTGCCGACGCTCCTGCGCACGCAGACTTCGTTCGAGCTGCTGCGCGAGCTCGCGCTCGAACTGGCGCCGGGACTCGAGCCCGAGCGGATCGATGCGGCCTGGCGCTCCGCGGGCGGGGATCTCCGCGCGGCATGGCGTGGCTTGTTCGAGGTCTGTGCCGGGCGGGAGGGCGGATGAGGAGATCGTCCCGCGCTCAGAGCCCGAGCACGATGTCGAGCGCGTTGAGCAGCACGAGGCGCGTCGTCGGGCCGGCGAGGTCGACGCGCATGCCCTGCGTGCTCAGCGCGAGGCCGTTCCAGCTCGGACCGTTGGGGATCGCGAGCGAGAGCGTGCCGCTCGTCGGGATCATGACCGGTGCGGGCGAAGGCTGGATCAGGAGCTCGTGGCCGAGCAGGGGGAGACCCGGGTGTGGACCGGCGAGGCCGATCGCGACGTAGGCCGCGAGCGTGTTCGGGTTCGTCACGACGAGGGTCTGCCAGTTCGTGCCGAGCACGGGCAGCGTCACGCAGCGGTACTCCGCCGGATTGACACCCGTCCCGTTGCGGAAGGTGCACGCGGCACCGGGGTCGTTGAACGCCAGCGTGTCGAGGTTGAAGTCGGCGACGAAGTCGATCTGGAGCTCGTCGAAGAGGATGTTGGTGAAGCCGTAGTAGTTGTTCGGGGAGCTCTGGTTCCCGGTGTGGCTGAAGGAGTCGACGACCGTGTTGCCGAGCATCGCCCGGAAGTTGGAAGGCCGCGTGGTCCCGATCTGGTGATAGACGAAGCTCAGGTCGCGGATCGGCGCGGCGAAGCGGATGCTGAGCGTGTCGGGCGCGCCGCTGAAGTCGTTGGTGAGGAAGCCACCGACGAGGTTGTTCGAGACGCCGGTCGTGAAGTACCGCGAGTGCGTCACCGTGATGCCGGTGAACTGGTTCGTGATCGGCGTGAAGTTGGGGAAGAGATTGGCGCCGAAGTCGATGACGTGCTGCGGGCTGGGGAGACCCTGGGACTGCGCGATGATGGCCTGCGCGTCGAGGGCCGGTGCGGCGAGGAGGAGACCGAGCGAAGCGGCGAGCGCGAGCGGATGTCGCATGGGGAACGGACCTCGTGGGTGGAGTCGGCGGGAGTGGGCGGCGCAGCGCAGTCTAGCGGTGTCGGGAGCGACCGTGCGCGCGGCGTTTCGCGCGGGGATTGCTGAGGCTCTGGGCCGCGTTCGCGACGCATCCGGCTGGTGGCACGGAGCTCACGGTCGAGCGCCGGCCAGGCGCGGCAGCTCGCCGCGCATGACCAAGAGAAGCCCATGAAACACACACGCATCCTGGCTGCGAGTCTGCTCGCAGTTCCCTCGAGCCTCCTGGCCCAGGCACCGACCTGGTCGATGGATGGCTCCGTCAACAACTCGCTCAACGGCTTCCGGGCCGTCGTGGTGGGTGACTACAACGGCAATGGCACCGACGACGTGCTCATCGGCGAGCCCGGTGATCTGGGTGCCAACTTCGTGCCCGCGGGCGGCTCCGCCGCGATCCGCGACGGCAACGGCTCGTGCATCACGATCTTCTACGGGCAGGCCGCGCGTCGCATGGGCACGGGCCTCGCGCGTCTGCCGGACATCAATGGCGATGGCCGCGACGAGATCCTGATCGGCTCGCCGGGTTACGGCTCGTCGAGTTCGGGCGTGCTGAACGGCCGCGTCGAGCTGATCTACGGCGGGCGTGACGGCGGCGGTGCTCCGGGATGCGCCGGAGCCGCGGCGATCGCGGCCGATCTGCTCATCGATCGGCCCAACGGTCCCGGTGCACAGCTCAACGGCGACGAGTTCGGCCACGCGATCGAGGTGCTCGGTGACATCGACGGCGATGGCCGCGCCGACTTCGCGGTCGGCGCGCCCAACGGCCATCAGACGCCGGTCTACGGCGACAACCGCGGCTACGTGATGGTCTATTCCAGCGCGTTCCAGCCCAACGGTCCGGCGACCCTGCTCTACCGGATCGACGGCGAGCTCCTCAACTCGTACTTCGGTGCCGCGCTCTGCCGCATCGGCGACGTGAACGGCGACGGCGTGCAGGACTTCGCGGTGGGTGCACCCTACGCGAGCTTCGGCGGCCAACAGTTCCCCGGACGCGTGTCCTGTTACAGCGGCGCGAACGGACAGCTCTTCCTCCGCATCGACGGCGCGAACATCCAGACGCTCGGCAGCTCGCTCGCGAACCTGGGCGACGTCGACGGCGACGGGAGCGACGAGCTCGTGCTCGGCATCCCGGGTGATCGTCCCGCGGGCGCGGCGATCGGCATGGGCTCGATCGCCGTCGTGCGCGGCAGCTATCTGAAATCGAGCGCGGCGCTCGGCCTCGCCGGCTCGCCGGTGATCGTCGGCATCGCGACGCTCCCGACGCTCTACCGGCTGCGGGGTGACAGCCTCTATGCGGCGGCCGGCGTCCCGCCCGCCCTCGACGCCTTCGGCCATGCGCTCGCCAATGTCGGTGACCTCGACGGCGACGGCTGGAACGACCTGCTCATCGGTGCGCCGGGCGCCACGCTCTGGAATCCCGATGGCCAGTCCGGCGGCAACTGGCCGGGCTCCGCGGGTCTCGCGGGCGCAGGCATGGCGCGTCTCGTCAGCGGCAAGAACGGCACCTGCATCAAGCAGTACCAGTCGCCCACGGCGCAGACGGGCGGCACCTTCGGCGCGGCGGTGGCCGGCGGCGGCGATCTCGATGGCGACGGCGTCGGCGACTTCGTCATCGCGGCGCCCTACGAGGACTTCGCGGTCAACCAGGTCAACCGCGGTCGCACCCGCGCGTGGTCGGGCAACACCGAGTTCGGCGTCATCTACGGCAATGGCCTCGCCAACAGCACCGGCCTGCCGGGACGCATCCGCGTCCTGGGCTCGCAGAGCGTGGCCGCGAACCGCTTCCGCGTCGAGCTGAGCCAGTTGCCCGCGAGCTCGTCCGGCATCGTGCTCATGAGCCCGGTCCAGGTCACGCCCGGGGTCACGGTGGGCAATGGCCTGCTCTTCCTCGGCAACCCGATCGATCGCGTCGCGGTCCTGACCACGAACGATGTCGGAGTCGCGAGCGCGCAGATCGATCTGACTCTGCCGCTGACGACCGGCGTGCCCCAGCCGCTCTCGCGCTGGAACCTCCAGTTCTGGCACCGCGACGTCGGCGGCACGGTCAACCTGACCGACGCGATCACCGTCGGCCTCTACTGAGGCCGCGCGCGCGGCGATCCGGCCGCGCGGTCCGGAGGCCGTTCTGGAAGAAGCGCGGCTCAGGACCCGTCTCCGCGCGCATGCGCGCGTGGATCGTGTCTGCCCTGCTCTCCGTGCTCGTCGCGTGCGGCGTCGCTTCGGAATCCAGCGTCGCTTCGGAATCCAGCGTCGATTCGGAACCCGGCACCGCGCAGGACCCGGTCGCTCCGGGCCCGCGTATCAGCGTGCTGGAGATCGTCCCGCTGGATGCGGTCGCGATCGCGACGCGGCGCCAGTCCTTCGGCTTCAGGTTCGCGATCGAGAGCGTGATCGAGGACGGCGCCGGGCTCGCGGGCGGGGACGGCCCTGCGGCACCCGGGCGGAGTCTCGCGCTCCGGATGTACCAGGGCGCGGATCGCCAGGGCGGCAAGGACGCCGTGAGCCGCCTCATGGAGTTCCTCGAGATCGGGCGCGGCGAGCGCGACCCGGCGAACATGACGCGGACCACCCTGCCGATCGGCCGCAAGGACCGGCTCCGGCTGACCCTGCTGCGTCGCTCCGGCGCGAACGACCTGTGGATCTTCGAGCGCGCCGATGGGGGTCGCGTCGTCATCGAACGGCGCAACCACTGACGCGGAGTCGCCACCGAGTCGCCCTGGCGCGCCGCCGCCGTCCTCGCTCGAGGGTGGAACCGCGCGCCCTCGGATCGCAGGATTTCGAGAACCGCGCGACGAGCACCGAACGCATCGATGGCAACCCATTCGTCCGAGTTCCGCGCCGACCTCGTCCTGGTCGCTGCGGCGCTTCGGGGAGCGTCTCCTGCCATCGAACAGCTCGTGCTCAGACTGCGCTGCGTCCCGAGGATCCTCGGGGCGTGGAACCAGCGCCTGGGCCGGCCGCTCGACGAGCACGATCTGGCCGACCTGGCCCAGGACGTCACCGTGATCATCCTGCAGAAGCTCGACGACTACGCCGGCCGCGCGCCCTTCGAGGCGTGGATCTACCGGATCTGCCGTCTGGAGCTGATGAACGGCGTGCGGCGCAAGCGGCGCGCTCGCACGCGCAACGGGGCGCAGGTCGAGGATCTCGCCGAGCTGATCGCGGGCGAGGACGGTTCCGCTGCGGCGGCCGGTTCCGACGCCGAACTCCTGCATGCGGCGCTGGAACGCGTCGGTGGAGTCGAGGCCGAGACCATCCGGGTCAAGCACTTCGAGGGACTGACCTTCGAGGAGATCGGGGCGCGGCTCGCGATCCCGGCCAACACGGCGAAGACGCGGTACTACCGCGGCATGGTGAAGCTCGAGAAGGCGCTGAGGAGCTCCAAGACCAGCGCGGGAATGGGGGAACTGGAATGAAGCACGACGACGACATGGACCACGACCTGAATGCGGAGGAGGAGGCGCTCGTGCGCCGCCTCGTGGAGCGCGGCGAATTCGCCGAGGGCGCCGAGCCGGATCCCCGCATGGCCAGGCTGCGCGCGCTCGCTTCGGAGCTCGATCGCCTCGGCGAACTCGAACGCCGGGCCGGAGCGGCCGCGCCGTCGGATCAGGTGATCGCAGGACTCGAGGCGCGCGTCGAGAGCCTCGCGCGGAACCGCCTGCACGCGGTCGTGCGACCCGCGCGTTCGCGCCGCGTCCTCCAGACGGCGCTCGCCGCGGCGGCGCTCCTCGTGCTCGGGATCGCGTTCTGGCGGGCGCGTGGCGACGAGGGTCTGCCGCCGGAACTCGATCCGAACGCACCCTATCACCTCAATACCGGCAGCGCGGGTGGGCTCGCGTCCCGCGCGCGCGCCGAGGGGTCCCTCGAATTCACCTGGGCAGCCTCGCCGCGGCGCGATTCGGTCTACGTGGTCACGGTCTATGATCGCGACCCCGCGACCGGTGGCGTCGTGCTGGCCCGGAGCAAGACGCTCGACGACGCGCGTTGGAATCCCGCCGAGGACCAGACGGCCGACGAGTCGCCGGTCTCGGCATGGCCCAATCCCGTCTGGATCGAAGTGCGCGCGGACTCGCCCTCGGGCGGGGTCCGGGAACTGGTCTCGGAGTCGTTCGCGCGCTGAGTCTCGCGTTCGCGCTGTTCGGCACCGTCGCGTGTCGCCGGGACGAGCCGCCCGCGCCGGGCCCGGCGACGACGACGGCGACGGCGACGACGACGACCGACCCCGACGCGGCGCGCCTCGGCGCGGTGCAGGCGATCGCCGACGAGACCCGGCGCCGCGCCGCGCTGCTCGAACTGCTCGACGAACTGCGCGCGCGCCTCGGCAACGCGGCGCCGGACTCAGACGCGAAGCTCCGCGGCGTGTACGCGAGCGCGTTGTTCGAGGCCGATGGCCTGGGTCTCCTGCCGGTGGACGATGCGGCAGCGCTCGGCGCGTGGACCGCGCCGGTGCGCGAGCACGGCCCCGCGGCTTCGGCCGCGGCCATCGCCTACCTCGCCGCGTACCACGTCGCCCTCCTCGACCCGCCGCTCGCGCTGACCTGGCTCGAGGACTGCGAGCGGCGTTTCCCGAACGAGTCCTTCGCCGCGCCGCAGCGCTTCGATCTGCGCGCGAACCTCGAACACCGGCGCGGTCGCCAGGGCGAAGCCCTGCGGCTCGCCGATGCGGCGATCGCGGCCGCGTCGCGGAGCGCAGCGCCGCCGCACGAGGAGCTCGCGCAGTACCACGGCAGCCGCGCGGAGTTCCGCTTCGACCTCGGGCTCTTCGACGTCGCGGACGCCGACCTCGACGCGGCGGAGCGGCACGCGCGCGCCGCGGGCACGCCGGATGCGCGCTTCGACGTGTTGACCATCCGCCTGAACCAGTACCTGGGACTCGGCCGCTTCGATCGCGTCGTCGAGCTCACGGCGGAGCGCGCCGAGTTCGGCGCGGAGCGCGCGCACGAGCTCGCGGTGTATCGCGCGACGGCGCTGCGCTTCCTGCGGCGTGAACGCCCGGATGCGCACGCGGAGGCGCGCGAACTCCTCGACGCTGCGATCGGCTCCGGCACGCTCGAGCCGAGCCTGCGTGCGACCGCGCTCCACAAGCGACTCGCCCTCGCGTTGGACGAGGGCGACCTGGAGTCCGCCGAGGCGGACCGCATCCAGCTCGAGGCCGAACGGCCGCTCTCCGTGGCGGGCTTTGCGTCAGCAAGCTACGACCTGGTTGACTACGACCTGGTTGACTTCGACACGGTGGCGCTCGGCACGCGCACGCTGCTCGCGCGCGGCCGCACCGAGGAGCTCGCGGCGCGTCGACCGCTCCACGCCGCGGCCTTCGCCGCGCTGCTCGCGCGCTGGGATGCGGCCGAGCGGCGCGAGGCCGGGCTCGGGCGCCTGCACCTCGACCGCTGGAACCGGCTGGTCGGCGAGTACCTGCGCCTCGTGCTCGCGTGCGAGCCCGGCGAGGCGGGTGCCCACGCCGTGCTGGATGCGTTGCTCGAGGTCCAGGCACGTGCGAGCCTGGCGCGCGTGCTCGGTGCCGCGCCGGTCGATGCGGCACAGCTGCGCGCCGCGCTCGGCGAGGGCGCCGGGGTGCTGATCTTCCAGGCGCTCGATCACGCGAGCCTGGTCGTCGCGGTCGATCGCGACGGCATCGCGTGCGTCGAGACCGTCGGCTCGAGCATGCTCTCGCTCGCCGCCAAGGAACTGCTCCGCCTGCTCGACGCCGGCCGCGACGTCGACGCGCGCTTCGCGGCGGAATGCACGCGGGTCGGCGCGATGGTCCTGCCGCCGGCGATCGCCGAGCGCGTGCGGGGCTGGCGCGAGCTGTCCGTCGTCGGTGACGAACTGCTGCAGGGACTGCCGATCGAGGTGCTCGAGTTGCCGCGCGCAAAGGGCGATGCTCGCCCCGCCACGCTCGGCGAGCGGCTCGCGATCGATCACGTGAGCTCGCTCGGCGCCTGGCTCAGCCTGGCGAAGCGCGCCATCCCCCGGGGGGGCGGTGCGTTCTGGGCCACGCTCGAGCCGGCCGCCGGGCTCGTCGCCGACGGTGCGCGGCGCGTGCCGCAGCGTCTGCTCGAGGCGCTGCCGCCGTCGACCGGTGAGCTCGCGGACTCGATCGTGCTGGATCGGAGCGCCGGCGTCGCCGCACTGCTCGCGGCGGACCTCAGGTCGCGGGCCTGGCTCCATCTCGTCGCCCACGGGGCCTGGGTCGACGATCGCGAGATCGCCGCCGTCCTCGCCCTGCATCCCGACGAGACGCATCGCGACGGCCTCTTCGGCGCCGAACACGTCGCGGCCCTGAGGTACGTGCCGCCCCTCGTGTTCCTCTCCGCCTGCGGCGTGGGCCGCTCGCATCCGCGGCGCGGGGACGGTTGGGACGCGACCCTCGCGGGGGCCTTCCTCCGCCGCGGCGCGCGCGCGGTGGTGCTGCGCAGCGGCGACCTCGAGTTCGAACCGCAGGTCGCGCTCATCGGCGCCTTCCACCGCGCGTTCGCCGCGGGGGCCTCACCCGCCGAGGCGATGCGCCGCGCGCGGGCGGAACTCGGCGCCGGCACGCGCTCGCCGCGGCGCCTGCGCGAGCTGGCGCTCCAGGTCGTCGGCAACGGGCAGGGGCGCTGAGCTCAGCGCTGCGCTGCGTCCACGCGCGGCGCGCCTGGAATCACTGCTGCGCTGCGCCGTTGTTGGTCAGGTTCGCCGTGACCGGCGGTCCGGGCAGCGGCGGGGCGATGGGCTTGGCGCGGCGGAGGCGGGCGATGTTCTTCGAGCCCGTCACGTCGCCATCGACCGTGACCGGCGGGTCGTTGGTGTTCCAGAGCAGTGCCTCGAGCGGTCCGCCGAGCCGTAGGACTTCGCTCTCGACGAGATTGTTGGCGAGGTCGCGCCAGTGCTTCGAGAACCAGAACGGCGTCGTGAAGCTCGCGGCGCTGATGCTCGCTGCGCTGCCCTGACCATCGAGCCGCACGAGGCGCGTCATGAGCATCACGTGCTTGCGCTGCTCCTGGAACTCCGGGTTGGTCACGTCGATGGAGATGGGGAGGCGATAGATCTGGTCGCCGCCGCCGCTGGGGGGGAGGTTCAGCGTCCACGCGAAGTCGCTGCGCATCGCGAGTTCGACCGCCGCGGCGTTCCAGGTCAGATGGCCGGCGGCGTCGACGAGCCCCGTGACCGTCCAGACGCTGATCTGGAGCGCATTGAGATCGTCGGCGCGCGCGGCCTCGACCAGCGCCGCGGGGATCTTCATCCGCAGGTTCAGGACCCGCATGCCGTCGCGCCAGGTCGGGACCCGGAACAGCGGATCGGAGTAGCCCAGATCGCTGACGATGCTCGGCAGGAAATCGTCGAGGCTGCCGCCCGCAGCCTGGCCGCGGGGGATGCGGTAATGCACCCGCATCGACGGCGAGGTGTCGCTGACCTGGAAGACGCCTTGCTGCACGGTGCCGTCGACCAGCGCGACGATCGGGGGCGCGGCGATGCCGGAGATGGGGCCATTGTCGGGGCCGCCGATCACGCTGTAGGAGCCGATTCCAAAGGTGCCGTTGCCCTGTCCGAAGAGCACGAGTGCCAGGCCGGAGACGGACTGGCCGATGAGGAGGTCGGGGTAGGGATCGCCGTCGAGGTTCCCGGCCTCGAGGTCCAAGATGTCCATCGCGTCGAGTTCGGATGGAATGAACCCGGTGAGGGTCGTCGCGAAGCCGACGACGCCGTCGCGTTCGACGAAGAGCTCCCACGGTGCGTTCGTCGCGCTGCGCGTCACGCAGGCGACGTCCCAGACATCGGGCATCCGTGCGAGCGCGCCGTCGACGGCCGCGAGCGGCACGGGCGTGCCGCGCAGTGCCCCGTTGAACTCGAAGCGAGTCAACGCGCTCGCCGTGAGCGTGACGAGGTGCGGCATCGGCTGCGCGCGGTTCTGCGCGAACTCGAGGTCGAGGAGCGGGGCGAGCGCCGTGAGCGTGGTGAATTCGTAGAAGACGTTCGTCGCGGGGTCGAGGCTCGCGAGGCGAACGGACTGGCCGTCTGCGCTGATTCCCGCGAAGAGCGGGAAGCGTCCGAGGTCGAAGACGCGCAGGCGGGTCACGCCGGTCCAGTTCGTCGTCGTGCTCGGCACGCTCAGCACGCTGCCGTTCGCGGCGACCGAGTGGACCACGAGGCCGCTGCCGGAGCCCACGCTGACGATCACGTCATGGCGCGCCGGGAGCCGCACGCCCACCGCATCGACGACATCGGTGAGGCCACCGAAGAGGAAGCTGCCCTGGCTGATCCCGGGGTTGGCGGCCCGGACGAGCTTCCCGTTCCCCAGCACGAAGACCGCGTCGTCGCGGAGGTCCGAATCGAGGTCGGCGGCGACCACGCGGCGGACGTCCTGGACGATGGGCGAGAGGGGACGGTCGACGTGGTCGACGACCTGGGCGGGGAGGGCTGCGGCCAGGACGCAGAGTCCGGCGGGGAGGGTCAGGCGCTTCAGCATCGGTGTGGTTCCAAGTTACTCGACGGCCACGGCGTGTGGCGCTGTCGGGAAGGGTCGCCGCGGCGTCGCCGAGTTTCAGAATTCCCCGCCGCGGTCGCCGCGCCGGCGCGCTGCCCCCGTCCGCAAGGGCGGCAGGCGCGCCGGCCGTCGGCGCTCAGGAGAACGCGATGCTCGCGAAGTTCGTGGTCGAGACCGGCAGCGGGTTCGCCGCCGCGGGGTCGATCAGGAAGGCCTCGACGTGGAGCGTGCCACCGGCCATCGCCGGGAC
>JADLHO010000145.1 GCA_020848735.1 Planctomycetota bacterium
CCAGTGTCGCCTCCAGCGACCTCGACGCTGATCTCGCGGCGCGCCGAGGCTCGGAGCCGCTTGGGCCTTCTCCTATTCAGAATCGGGAATAGCGAGCGCCTCGCTTCTCGTGGCCCAGGCTCCTAGGACTCCACCTTCCGCCAGCGCAAGCGGCCGAGCGGGAAGCTCAGCGCCTGGAGGTCGCGTGCGCGTTCGAGGTCGACCATGACGCCGCGCGTCGTCCGGTGCACGCGCACGACGGCGCAGAGGCCGTGACCCTGCACGTCGAGCCAGTCGCCGCGTTGGAGCGGTGCATCCGCCGCGGCGGCGCTGCCGAGCCGCGGTTCGTGGCGCGGGATCGGCACGCGGGACGCGGGCGGCAGCGCGGCATCGAGCCAGGCCTCGCTGGTGAGCTCGCGGTCGCAGCAGAGGCAGCCCGTCGGAAAGTCGTCCGCGAAGCCGAAGTAGGCGTGCAGCGCGCGCTTGCGGCAGTCCTCGCCCTGGCACCAGCGGAGCAGGGTGAGCAGGGCCGAGAGGTCGCGCTCGCGTTTGTCGTCGGGTAGCCACGCGGCGATCTCGGCCGGACCCGGACTGCGGAGCCAGCGGAAGCTGCCGCGGCCGAACTCGCCCTCGAAGCAGCCGGCCGTGCGCAGCAGCCGCAGGCAGGTGTCGATGCGCCCGTCGCGGCGGTTCTTCACGAGGAGCTTGTCGCGCAGGGCATCGACGTCGAACGCGAGCGCACGCTCTCCGAGGTCCTCGAGCACGGCCACGACGCGCGCCATGAACTCCGCGCTGGGGTTGGCCCACTCGGTGAACTCGCGCTGCACCGAGAGGTCCTCGGCGAAGTAGAGCAACTCGCAGAGGGCCGGTCGGCCGTCGCGTCCCGCGCGACCGATCTCCTGGGAGTAGGCCTCGAGCGTGCGCGGCATCTGACCATGGACGATGAAGCGGATGTCGGGCTTGTCGACGCCCATGCCGAAGGCGTTCGTCGCGAGGATCAGCGCGTCGTCGGCCGCGATGTAGCGCGCCTGCTGCTCCTTGCGCTCGCTCGCCGAGAGATCGCCGTGGTAGATCAGCGGGTCGTAGCCGCGCTTGCGCAGCTCGGTCTCGACCGCCGCGAGTTCCTTGATGAGCGCGAAGTAGACGATGCCGGGGCCACCGACGCGCTCGACGATCTCGAGCACGCGCGCGAGCTTGGCCTCGCGGTCGTTCACCTCGCGGACCGCGAGGAAGAGGTTCTTGCGCTCGACGCCGCAATGCCAGAGCGGGGCGTTCGCGATGCCCAGCGCCTGCCGCACGTCGGCCTGCACGGCCGGCGTCGCCGTCGCGGTGAGCGCGATCGTCGGGGGATGGCCGAGCGCGGCGCGCACCGATCCGAGGTTTCTGTAATCGGGCCGGAAGTCGTGGCCCCATTGGCTGAGGCAATGCGCCTCGTCGATGGCGAGCAGCGCGATCCGCAGCGCGCGCATGCGATCGAGGAAGCCCGGCACCCGGAAGCGCTCGGGCGTGCAGTAGAGCAGGCGCAGCTCGCCGCGCTCCGCGGCGAGCAGGCGGGCCTCGCGCTCGCCGCGCTCGAGCAGGCTGTGGACGCAGCTCGCCGCGATCCCGCGCGCGCGCAGCGCGAGCACCTGGTCCTCCATGAGCGCGATCAGCGGCGAGACGACGAGCGTCAGGCCCTCGCGGAGGAGCGCCGGCAGCTGATAGCAGAGCGACTTGCCGTCGCCGGTCGCCATCACGACGAACGCGTCGCCGCCGGCGAGGAGGTGTTCGCAGATCGCGCGCTGCGGGCCGCGGAACGCGGCGTGGCCGAAGCGCTCCTGCAGGGTCTCCAGGAGGCGGTCGCTCATCGGTGCGGCGCGGCGTGCGGCGCAGCCGCGCGGCGTTCGCGTTCAGGGTCCGTTGGCGGCGGCATAGGCGTTGTCCACCGTCGCCGCATAGACCTTGCCGAGCAAGCGCCCGGTGAACACTTCCGCGACGAACTCGAGGGGGCCCTTGGTGGCGTACTGGCTGACATCGAGCGCGGCGTTCAGCCAGCCCGAGCCGGCGACGGCGGGCGGGATCACGCTCGCCTTCAGGTCCCAGAACATGCTCGGATCGTGCTGCTCGTGGAGCACGTGGCCCAGCTCGTGGATCATCGTCGCCTCCATGAGCGCGAGGCGCTTCGGATTGCCGAACCAGTGCGCGGTGCCGTCGTACTGCTGGTCGGCGATGCCGCGCTCGCGGCCGCCGGCGCCGATGCCGCCCTGGATCACGACGGGTTGATCGCCCTTCGCCTTGCAGGAGGTCTTGCCCGCCTTGCCGCCGAGGAAGATCGTCGGCTCGCGGTCGCCGGCCGTCGAACCGACGAAGGCGATGGTCTGCACGTTGGCGTCGTCGCTCAGGTAGACGGTGAGATCCGTGATCGCATGGCCCGCCGCGACCACGATCTCGATCGCCGACAGCAGCGCCTTCTGCTTGTCCTCGGCGACCGGGTCCTTGCCGGCGCAGTGGATCGTGATGTCGGCCTCGTGACGGCGCACGACCTTCGGCGCACCGACGACACCGAGCTTGGCGAGTTCGAGGAGGCGGAACCGTGCGTCTTCCCTGCGGCGATCGGCGATCTGTGCGGCGCTGGCCATGACTCGGGTCTCCGTCCTGGTCTTGCGGGTCGGGATGGGGGAATCAGTCCGCGACGGCGAAGATGGCCTTCAGGTAGCGCAGCTCGCGCGTCGCGGGGTGATCGGCGGGGTGTCCGGTGCTGGCGAGCACGCGCAACGTGCGCTGCTCGGCCCGTGCGGCCGACGCGACGACCGCGGCGAACTGACGCTCGTCGATCCGCGTGGAGCACGAGCACGCGACGAGGACGCCGCCGTGGGCGAGCACGCCGAGTCCGAGTCGCACGAGCCGCGCATAGGCGGCGAGCGCGCCCTCGACCTCATCGCGGCGCTTCGCGAACGCGGGTGGATCCAGCACGACGAGGTCGAAACGCTCGCCGCTCCGGGCGATTTCGGCGAGGAGCGCGAACGCGTCCCCGCAGAGCGTGCCGTGCTCGCAGGCCGCGACCTGCGGATCGGCGGCGTTGAGCGCGAAGTTCGCCGCGGCCGCGGCGAGAGCGGGCGCGCTCAGGTCGAGGGAGACGACGCGCTTCGCCCCGCCGTGTGCGGCGTACACGGAGAAGCCGCCGCTGTACGCGCAGACGTTCAGCACGCGCCGACCGGCGGCGAGTCCGGCGACGCGCGCGCGGTTCTCGCGCTGGTCGAGGAAGAAGCCGGTCTTCTGGCCGCGCACGACGTCGGCGGCGAAGCGCAGCCCGTTCTCGACGAAGACCAGCTCGCCGGCGGGTGGCGCGCCGAACAGGGTCTCGCCGTCGACGTGGCCCGCGAGCGCGTGCGCGCGCGCCGCGACGTTCCGCGTGAGCCGCAGGACGACGCAGCGCGGGGCGAGTTCGGCGTGCAACGCGTCGAGCAGGGCCGGCAGCCAGGGCACCCAGCACGTGCTGTAGAGCTTGAGCACCGCCGTGTCCGCGTAGCGGTCGACGACGAGACCGGGCAACGCGTCGGCCTCGCCGAAGACGACGCGGTAGCCGCTGCTCTGCGCGGCGAGCTCCGCGCGCGCCGCGTGCGCCGCGTGCAGGCGCGTGCGCAGCAGCGCGGCGTCGAGGGTGAGCGGCGTGTGCGAGAGGACGCGGACCGCGATCTCGCCGTCTTGATCCCAGAGCCCCGCCGCGACGAAGCGGTCCTTCTCGTCGAAGGCGATGGCCACGTCGCCGCTCGCCGCGGCGAAGCTCGTGCGCGTCACGGCGTCGCGGAACACCCAGGGCGAGCCCTCGCGCAGCGCGCGCGCGGCGCGCGGCTGGACATGCACGGCGAGGCGGCGGCGGCGTGCGGCGTCGGTCACGCCCGCATCATGCCCGGCGGCCGTCCGCTTCCGAGGTGCGCGGAGCAAAGGCCGCGGACTCGTTCGCACAGGGGAGTGCAAGAGTCCAGGTCGCGGTCATCCGACGAGAGGAAGCCGAAGGGGCCGCGGGAACGCCTGCTGCTGGTCGGCGAAGCGCGGCTCTCCGATCTCGAGTGCGTCGCGCTCATCCTGCGCAGCGGCTGCACGGGACGCTCCGCGGAGCACGTCGCCCTCGAGGTGCTGCGCGAGTTCGGCGGGCTCTCGGGGCTCGCCGCCGCCGACGTGACCGAGCTCGCCTCGGTGCACGGCATCGGCCTCGCGCGCGCCGCGGCGCTGATCGCGGCCTTCGGTCTCGCGCGACGCCTGACCGAGGCGCGGGTCGCCCCCGGCACGCCGGTGCGCAGCGGCGGCGACGTCGCGCGGCTCGTCCGGGAGGCCACGCGCGGCTACGGCCGCGAGAGCTTCTGGAGCCTCTCGCTCGACGTCCGGCACCGCGTCGTCGCGCAGCGCCTCGTCTCGCTCGGCGGCCTCGGCAACGCACCCGTGCATCCGCGCGAGGTCTTCGCGCCGGCGCTCAAGGAGCGCGCCGCGGCGCTCGTCGTCGCGCACAACCACCCGAGCGGTGACCCGAGTCCGAGCGGCGACGACCGGCTCGTGACCGAACGCCTGCGCCAGGTGGGGGAGCTGGTCGGCATCGAGCTGCTCGACCACGTGGTCGTCGGTCACGAGCGCTACTTCAGCTTCGCCGACGAGCGTGAGCACGAGCTCTACGCGAACGGCTGATGACGCGCGTCGCTCAGGCGAGCAGCCGCGCGGCCCCGACGAGCGCCGCGGTCTCGGTGCGCAGCGTGAGCGGGCCGAGCGTGCAGGACGCGAAGCCCGCGGCGGCGAGCGACCCGAGCTCGGCGTCGGTGAGGCCGCCCTCGGGGCCGACGAGCAGCACGGCGTCGCGGGACGCGGGTGCGGCGAGGGCCGCGCGGCCGCCGGGCACGGCCGCGAAGCGCGCCGCGGGGAGCCCGCCCTCGCCGAGCAGCTCGGCCAGCTCGCGTTCGTCGTCGACGAGCGGCACCTGGCTGCGATCGCATTGTTCGCACGCGGCGCGCACGATGCGCTCCCAGCGCGCGCGGCGGCCGTCGCGCGCGACGGCCTGGGAGCGCGCGAACACGAGCGGCCGGAAGCGCGCGATCCCGAGCTCGGTGCCGTGCTCGAAGAGCCACTCCGCGCGCGCCCCCTTGGGCAGCGCCACCGCGAGTTCGAGGCGCAGCGCCGGCTCCCGCGTGACCGCTTCGGGAGCGCCGACCTGCGCGGTGATCCCGCGTCGCTCGACGCGTTCCAGCCGGGCGTCGCACTCGCGGCCCGCGCCGTCGAAGAGTCGGATGGTGTCGCCGACGCGAGCTCGCACGACCAGGAGGTGGGAGCTCACCGTCTCGGGCAGTTGCGCCGGGCCCGGCGGGGGCAGAGGAGAGCAGAGATAACGACGCGCCACGGGATCGGAAGCAGCGGGACGATTGACAGTTCGCCTGACCGCCATAGCCTACGCCCTGTGCGCAGTCGCCTCTCCGACCCCGCGCTCGGTCCGCCCCGCCGAGCACGGCGCCGCACACCCAAGCCGCCGCACGGTGCCGCCCCGCACTCGTTCGACGGCCGGTGCACGGTGGACGAGAGGCATCCTCTGGCGACGCTCCGTGCCGTTGCACTTCGTGCTCCCGACTCGCACCGCGCGTGACCCGCGCGAACGGGGGCATCCGGTGCCGCGCCGCGGGTCTCCGTCGCAATCGTCCCTAGCCGTCCGACCGCTGCGGTCCCGCCCTCGCGCTGCGTCGCGGGGGCGCACCGTGCGCTCGGCGCGAGCACCGAAGACCCCGACACCTGCATGAGCGAATACGTCCTGGAAGTCCTGGACGGGGACCAGGCTGGTACCGTCGTCGAACTGACCGGCCCGCGGCTCCGCATCGGTCGTCGTCCCGAGAACGACTTCGTCCTGCGCGACGAGAAGTGCTCCGGCAACCACGCCGAGATCGTGGTGGAGGACGGTCGCCATCTCCTGCGCGACCTGGGTTCGACCAACGGGACGACGCTCGACGGCAAGCGCGTCACCGAGCTCGTGCTCTCGGCGGGCGACGTCTTCCAGCTCGGCCGCGTGCGCTGCTGCTTCCGGCGCGCCGAGACCGCCGCAGGCGGGACCGAGGTCGCGGCGATGGCCGTCGGCACGATCGACGCCTCGCGGCTCGCGCGCAGCCGCCGCCGCGGCGGCAGCCTGGTCTTCGGCGCCCTCTTCGGCCTCGTGCTCGCGGCCGGCGCCGCCTGGTGGTTCCTCTCGCGCGGCGAGGGTGAGCTGCCGGGGGTCGGCGGGGGCGCGGGCGCTCGCGATCAGCGACCGCTCGTCGTGCCCGGGAACCGTCTCGAGGCCGGCGTCGGCGACTTCGAGGGCGAGAGCGGCTGGTCGCTGCAGGCGTCGAGCGACGCCCAGGGCTTCGAGCCCACGGCCGGTCGCGAGAACGTGCACAGCGGGGTCGCGGCGATCAGCGCGAGCGGGCCGGGCGGCGAGTCCGCGTCGCGCGCGCGTTTCGCCCTCGCCCGCACGAGCACGCCCGTCGCCGTCGCGGCGGGACAGTCGCTCCGCCTCAGCGCTCACGTGAAGACGAGCGGCGCGGCCAAGGTCGCCTTGCGCGCCTGGTTCACCGCGCTGGGCGGGGATGTCGCCGATCTCCGCAGCGGCAGCGCAGCGCTCGCCGCGGCGGACTGGACCGAGCTCAGCGTCGCGCTGCGCGTCCCGCGGGGCGCGGACCGCGTCGCGATCGAGGTGCTGGCGCTCCTGCCCGGCGCGGCGGACAGCGCGCTCGTCGACGACGTCGCCCTGCTCGTCGAGGGCGAGGCGCCCGCGCTCGAGGCGAGCGCCGGCGGCGTGGCGCTGATCGGCAGCGGCGCGTCGTTCCGCATCGATTCGTCGCGTGCACCCCTGCTGCTCGGTGTCGAACCGCTGGTCGCCGCGGATGCCGGCGGACTCGAGGGGTCGCTCGCCGACCTCGCGCGACGCGGTCTGCTCTTGCCGTCGGATGCCGGCGCGACGGCGAGCGTCTCGGCACTCGGGTCGGGCGATGGCTTCGCGATCGCGCTCGAGGGCGTGGCGGGCCTGCGTCTGCTCTTCCCCGCCGCGAGCGCGGCCCCGCGTTGGCGTCCGCGCGACGGGGCGTTCCGCGCGGTCGACGCGAGCTTCGAGGCCACCGAGCTCGCGGAGCTGCTCGTCGGCACCGCGGACAACCGCGCGATGCTCGTCCTCGAGCCGCCGGCCACGCTCCGCGGCGCGCCGGCCCCCGGGGCCTGGTCGATCGAGCTGCCGGGGACCAACCGCTTCGCGCTGCGCGTCGTCTTCGGCCCCGAGGCCCTGCGCGCCCTGGAGCTCGAGCGTGAGGCGCGGAGCGCCGCGGAGCGCGGGCGCCCGGGCGACGCGCTGCGCACCCTCGCCGAACTCGTCGCCCGCTACCCGCACGAGCTCGCGACGCTGGCCAAGGCGTCCCTCCTGCGCGACGAGATCGTCGCGGAGCAGGAGCGCCGGGTCGACGCGCTGCTGCGCGCCGGCGACGACGCGGCCTTCTTCGAGGCGCGCGTCGGCTTCCGCCGCGTGCTCGCCGAGCTCGACGCGCTCGAGGCGGCCTACGGCAAGGACCAGCTCGTGCGCGGTACGGCGCTCGCCGCGCTGCGCAACGCGGTCAGCGAGGGCATCCAATCGATCGAGGCCCGCGGAGCGGTCGAGCGCGCCGAACTGCTCGGCGCGATGTCGCTCGCCTTCGAGCGCAGCGGCGAGGGCCCGCTGGCCGGGTTCGTGCGCAGCTATGTCGAACGCCGGCTGACCGGCAAGCAGGGGGGACGCTGACCATGGCGGGCAAGAGCACGGCGATCGATCTCGGTTCCCACACCGTGAAGTTGGCGCAGGTGAAGGCGGGCAAGCACGGGCTCGTGCTGCAGCGCTTCGCCGCGTTCCCGACCGAGGAACTCGCGGCCGGCCTCGCCGCCGCCGGGATCCCCTTGAAGGGTGCGGTCGCGGGACTCGCGGGGCGCGACATGAACCTGCGCTACACGCAGGTGCCGCCTTCGCCGGATTGGCAGCTCCGCAACCTCATGGAGCTCGAGATCCAGGACATGGCCACGCAGACCGGCGGTGCCCTGTCGGCGGACTACAACCTGATGCCGGTCGCGGACGAGGAGGGAGGGACCGAGACGGTCCTGCTCGCCTTCGCGCGCGACGAGGCCCTCGAGCGGGCGGCCGGGGCCGCCGCGGGCGCGGGCGGCAGCATCGATGCCCACGTGCCGAACTGCATCGCGCTCTACAACGCGTTCGTGCGCTGTGGGCCGGTCGAGGAGGACGCGACGGTCTGCATCGTCTCGCTCGGCCGGGAGACGATCGACCTCGCGATCAGCAAGGGCGTCGACCTCCTCTTCGTGCGCAACCTCAGCAGCGGCGGCAAGGTCTTCGACGACGCGATCGCGCAGCAGTTCGACGTCAGCGAGCGCAAGGCCGAGGCGCTGAAGAAGGACCTGCTGGACCTCGATCCCTTCAGCCGCGGGCGCTACGCGTCGGGGCAGGCCGAGAAGGTGACGATGGCGGCGGGGGGCGCGGGCTCGGTGATCGTCTCCGCGATCCAGAGCAGTCTCGCGTTCTGCCGCTCGCAGACGAAGAACCCGCAGCTCCAGCTCGACAAGGTGCTCGTGTGTGGCGGCACGTCCCGCACGCGCGGCATCCGCGGCATGTTGCGCGAGGCGCTGCGCTGTCCGGTCGAACCCTTCGATCCCTTCGAGCGCGTCGACCTCTCCGAGCTGCCCGCGGCCGACGTCGAGGCGCTCGAGCGCCATCGCGCGGAGGCGGTCACCGTGCTCGGTCTCGCGGCGGGCCGCGTCGACGAGAGCCTCTATCAGCTGGAGATCCTGCCGGAGCGCGTCAAGCGCCGCCGGAAGTTCCTCCAGCAGACGGTCTGGAACATCGGTGCGGGCCTGATCGCCGTGGGCCTGATCGCGTGGTTCGCGCTGGGCGAACGCCAACGCGCGGGCGCGATCGACACCGCGCTGCAGAAGCTGACCGTGCAGAAGAACCGGCTCGCGAACCTGGACAAGGAGACCGAGGAGCTGGTCGCCGCGAACGCGAACACGCGTGCGCTCTGCGACGCGCTCGCCGAGCGCGCGGTGCCGCTCGACGGCCTGCTGCTCGCCATGCGGGCGATCCACGCGACCTTGCCCGAGGAGCTGTGGATCACCTCGATCGAGGTGCGGAAGAGCGCCGACCGCAGCAAGCGCGGAACGGGTGAGCCGCGCTCCGTCGTGGTGGTGAAGGGCAAGGGCAAGGACCTCACCGGCCGCGAGGTCCACGCCGCGTACACGAGCTTTCTCACGGCCTTCAAGCAGCACGGGCACGACGGCGTCACGCCGCTCGTCACCCCCGTCTTCGAGGACGCGCAGGGCACGTTCACCCTGACGATCGACTACCGACCGGCGCCGACCGAGACGCCCGGTCCGAACTGATCGGCATCACCGCACCCGCGACCGCAGATCGACAGCGACAGGAGCTCACGTGGACGTTCAGGAGTTCTGGCAGGAGAACAAGCGCTGGGTGCTCGGCGTCGTCGCCGGGGCCATCGTGTTCTGGATCGGTTCCGACTTCGTCGGTCGGTCGTTCGGCGCCGATGCCTCGCTGCGTCGGGCGAACACGATCGCGCAGGGGATCCGCGAGGAGCACTTCGATGCGGCGGCGCTCGCCGCCGCGCGCAAGGAGAGCGAGACCCTGGCCGCGCTCGCCGAGCGCGTGCGCGCGACGGTCGCGTTCGTGCCCGATCCCGACTTCGTGCTCGAGGGCAAGGGCGAGCCCGAGACCTGGTTCCCGGCGATCGCCCACCGCGTGCGCACGATGGTCCTGCGCACGGCGCAGGAGACCGGAGTCGACCTCGACGACAAGCACGTCGCGTGGACGCCCCCGGCCGATCGCGACGACATGGAGGCGCGCCTGCTCGAGCTCTGCGTGCTCCAGCACGCCGCGGCGCGGCTCTTCGAGGCCTCGGCGGAAGTGCTGGCGCGCGACCCGGAGGCGCTCGGACTGCAGTCGATCGACGCGCTCAAGATCGAGAACAAGAAGCGCGCCGCGGGCGCGCGCCGTCCGCGCGCGGGCGAGCCCGCGGCCGCGGCGAGCCTCGACGAGTACGTCGTCACGATCGCCTTCCGGAGCGATGTCGCGACCTTGCACGCCTGGCTCGAGCGCCTGCGCTCGGCGACGCCCGCGCTCGGCATCGCGTCCGGCGAACCCTTCACGATCCAGGCCGGCGAACAGCTCGGCGACCCCGTGCGCGTCAAGGGTGCCGTCTCGGCACTGGTGATTCGGCAATCCTGATCCGGCACTCCCCACCCGATGAACCTGCGCAAGGAAACCATCCTCTTCCTGGTCGTGCTCGCGCTCGCGGCGTGGCTCGCCCTGGCGTCGGAGAAGTCGACCAAGGTGCCGAGCGCCTCGCCAGCGGCGCGCGCGCTCGCGGCGGGTGCCACGCCGATCGTCGTGCTCGCCGATCCGAAGGCCCGCACGCCGAGCCGTGAGATCTTCCGCGAGCCGACCGAGGCCGTGCCGCTGCCGCCGACGGAGCTGCCGTTCCCCGCGCTCGAGCCGCTGCCGATCGTCGCACCGCCCCTGCCGCTCGGCCCACAGGCGAGCGCGTTCCACCTGCTGCGCATGCCGGGACTCGCGCCCACGCCGCACGAGTTCGCCGCGCCCGCCGCCGAGAACGGCGGTGACGCGGAGGCCGGCAACCCGACCGCGCCGCCCGCGCAGGACGGCGGCCTCAGCGAGGAGGAGCTCAACCGTCGTTTCGACCGGATCTGGCTCGAGGGTGCGACGCCGCAGTACGGCCACGTGCTCAACCCGGGCAAGTACGCGCTGCCCGCGAGCGGGCCGGCGCTGGAGCCGATCCAGTTCCAGTACGTGAACCGCAAGACCGGGCAGCCGACCGGTGCCGCGCAGGCACTCGACGGCAAGCGCCTCACGAAGCTCATCCTCGCCGACAGCCTCGAGAACAAGATCGCGCGGCACCGGCTGCAGGCCGGCGACGGCCAGGGCTCGGTCGAAGGCCGGCTCGCGTTCCTCGAGGAACTCATCGGCCACGCGCGCCGCGAGAGCTGGGTCTGGGCCGAGGTCGAGGCGGACGCGAAGGCCCTCGTCGAGATCACGAAGAGCGAGGTCGGCTTCGCCGCGCTGCTCGGCGCGTACCGCGCGCAGGGCGACCTCGGCAAGGAGCTCGCGGTCTTCGACTCCCTGCCCGAGACGCTCGCCGACTCCGCGTTCCGCTGGCGTGAGCAGGCCGAGCTCGAGGCCCGTCTGGGGCTCGACCTCGATGCCGAGGAGCATCTCACGCGCGCGCTCGGCAAGGCGCCGACCGACCCGGCGGCGCATCACGCGATGGCCGCGTTCCTGCTCGCACGGGGCCGTGCCGCGGAGGCGCTGCCGCACGCGGAGCAGGCCGCGCGCTCGCAGTCGCAGGCATTCAGCGAGCGACAGCGGCAGAGCTTCGGCGAGGTGCTGGTCGCGGTCCAACTCGCGCTCGGCAGGCTCGCCGACGCGGACCTCGCGATCACCCGCATCCCCGGCGACGCCGGCCGGCGGAACGAGCTCCGCGGGGCGATGGAGTACGCACGTGGCACCCTCGAGGCCGCGGCGGGCCTCTTCGCGCGCGCGGCGGAGGCCGACGAGAGCGGCGCGGTGCGGTACGCGCTCGGCGCCACGCAGTTGCGCCTGGGGCAGTGGAACGAGGCGAAGCAGAACCTCGAGCGCGCCCGCGATCTCGCGCCGGCGAGCCGCGCGCGTGCGCTCGGCGCCCTCGGCCTGCTCTACGAGCGCACGGGTCATCCCGATCTCGCGCTGACGAACCTGAACGCGGCGGAACGCAGCGATCCGAGCGATCCCTGGGTCCTCTATCTGCTCGGGCGGCAGCAGCGCCTCCTCGGTCGATACGACGAGGCCCTCGTCACGCTGCGCCGCGCCTTGGCCCTGCGCGACGACTTCGCGGAGGCCTGCGCGGAAGCGGCGCTCTGCTTCCTCGGCAAGGCCGAGCCCGGTGTCGCCGACGCCCCCGACGCGCTCGCGCGCGCCGTGCGCTACGTCGACAAGCTGGTGGAACTCGACGCCTCGCGCTCCGCGTTCGCGCCCTACGTCGAACTGCAGGGTTACGTGCTCGCCCGCGTCGGCGAGACGAACCGCGCGCGGCGGGCCTTCGAGGGCATCGCCGAGAAGGGCAGCGACTTCGCGAAGATCGGCCTCGCGATCCTCGACTACCGCCAGAAGCGCAGCGCCGATGCACGCACGGCGCTGGCGAGCCTCGCCAACCATCCGAGCGGGGCGCCCGCGACCACGAGCTTCGCGCGCGATCTCGTCGACGCGATCGACGACCACGCCAACAAGGAGCAGGTGCGCGATTCGTTCGCGCGGCCCGAGCTCGGACTCTGGCAGAACGAGGGTCGACTGCGACCGACGATCGCCGACGAGCGGCTGAGCTTCCACGGCGCGAGCAGCGAGGAGAGCTTCGTGCGGCGCAAGGTCCGCGCGGGGGACTTCCTCCGCGTCGAGGTCTCGATGCGGCTCCTCAGCGAACTCGCCACCACGGGCTTCGCCGGCCTCCGCATCACGAACCCGCAGCGGGCACAGGACTTCACGTTCGAGGTCGGGCTGCGTCGTCTCGGCGGCAAGCTCGTGCCGACCGTGCGCGCGGTCGACGGCCAGGCGCGGGACGGGAACGAGGCCAAGGACCTCTTCATCCTCGAGGCGCTCGAGATCGACCAGCGCGGCGTGCAGGACCTCGCGATCGAACTCGTCCCCGACGCCGATCGCGGCAGCAAGCGCGCCGGTCTGAGGCTCTGGTGGAACGGTCGCGTCGTCCACGAGGTCGCGACGTTGAAGGGCCTCTCCCAAGGCGCGAGCTTCGAACTCGCGACGGACCTCGGTGTCGAGGGCAAGCCGGTGCAGGTCGTCTTCGACGATTACCGCCTCGTCCGTCGCAAGGCAGTCAAGTGACCATGCAGTCGATCGTCCCCGTGTGCCCCGCAGCCGGCGCTCGCGCGCGCGCCTCCGACCGCGCGGCGGGTTTCACCCTGATCGAGATCCTCGTCGTGATCGGCATCATCGGGCTGATCGCGGCGGCCTTCGCGCCGAGCCTCTTCGGCGCGGGGCAGAACGCGAAGATCGCCGAGACGCAGGCGCGCATCCTGCAGATCGGGACCTTCATCGACGGGAGCAAGGAGGTCTGGGGCGACGTGCCGCCGGACGACTACTCGCTCCTCGGCGGTGCCGGCGGTGCGCAGTCCGGCTGGCAGTTCGGTCCCGACGATGGCCGCAACACCGGCATCGAGTCGCTCCTCTTGCACCTCTCGTGGCAGACCAAGGGTGGCGGGCGCTTCGACGAGTCGCGCGGCCAGTGGCTGCTGAACACCGACGGCGACAAGGCGCCGGTCACGATCCCCCTGCTCGGCCACAAGGAGCGCATGGAGATCCTCGACGCCTGGGGCACGCCCTTCGCGTACTTCAGCGCGAAGACCGGCAGCGGCTACCGCGGCGCGCAGCGCATCGTGACGACCGACGGCGACGGCAAGGCGGCGGAGGAGGTCGAGGCGCGGCCCTGGAAGGACCCGGCCAGCGGCGCGTGGTTCAACCCGCGGAGCTGTCAGATCGTGTCGGCCGGTCCGGACCGGCTCTTCAACACGGACGACGACCTCGCCAACTTCGAGGTGCCCAGGGACTAGGGCCCGCGCCGCGCTTCCCTCGACGTCCCCTCACCGCAGCAGCCTCCGAACAGCCCCCCGCATCGCGACCCGCAGCAGCGCCCATGACCCCGCCGATCCGCAGCGGAAGAGACCGCGACGATGTGCCCGCGCCGCAGCGCGGCTTCACGTTGATCGAGCTGCTGGTGGTGATGGGGGTGCTCGGCATCCTGATGGGCATGGGCATGGGCTTCCTGCGTCGTCGCGGCCGCGACCTCGATGTCGCGGTCACGATGGTCCGCGACCAGTTGCGTCTCGCCGCGGACTCGGCGGCGACGCGTCACCTGCCGGCGAGTGTCGCGATCGTGCAAGGCGAGGACGGTGCGCCCGCGACCGTGCGCGCGCGCGTGCTCGCGCCGATCGCGTTCTTCCACCTCGACGAGGACGAGCGCCGTGACGAGCGCGCCGGTCTCGAGACCGAGCTCAGCGGGGAGACGGTGCCCGGCCGCTTCGGGGAGGCGCGGCGCAACGACCCGGCCCAGAAGCGCAGCCTGCTCCGGGCGGTCGTCGGCGATCGGCCGGCCTTCGACCTGCGCGACGGCTTCGCGACGCGCCTCGATCTCCGCTTCGACGCCGACCAGAGCGAGGCCGGCGAGGGCGTCGTGCTGCGCATCGGTTCGACGCTCGAGCTGCGGGTCGACGAGGCGCTCGTGCCCTCGGCCAAGTTCGTCGGCACGGAGGGCGGCGACCAGCAGGGCCGCTCCTTCACGCTGACGACGAAGCGCTCGCTGCCCACCGAGCGCTGGGTCACGCTCGAACTCGTGCACGACGGCCGGAGCTTCGCGATGCTCGCCGACGGCGTCGAACTCGCGCGCACCGCGGCGCCGCAGCGGCTCTGGCAGCGTCCCGAGGACGTGCTCGAGCTCTCGCCTGCCGATCGACCGCTCGCGGCGCTCGTCGACGAGTTCGCGATCTTCGCCTACGACGTCTCCGAGCAGCAGACCCTGCCCTCGGGGATCACGATCCGCGCGGAGCCCGCGGAGATCGCGTTCGATCGCAACGGCGACCTCGAGGCGCCGGCCTCGCTCCACCTCTCCGACCAGGACGACGAACGCGCGCTGCGCGTCGGCGCCAAGGGCAGCGTCGAATGAACGGCAAGCGGCTCTCTCTCCCGCCGTCCGGTCCGCAGCGCGGCCAGACCGGCCTCGCGCTCATCGCGGTGCTCGTCTCGCTCGGCTTCCTGCTCGCGATCACGCTGCCCTTCATGCTGAGCATGCGGCACGGCGGCTCCCGCGCGCGCGCGGCCGTCGACGAGACGCAGGTCGCCTGGGCGGCCGATTCGGTGCGCGACCTGCTGCTGCAGGGCGTGGCGAACAGCGCGGGCAGCATCGACCCGACGCCGAGCTTCGACGGTCGTGACGAGTTCGCGGCCGCGCTCGAACTGCCCGAGGCCTTCCGTCCGCTGAGCGCGCTCGGCGTCGATCGGCACGTCCTGCAGGGCGAGGTCGCCGATCTCGCGCGCTTCGTCGAGCTCGCGTCGGCGACGCCGCTCGTCTACGCCAACCTGCTGCAGCTCGTCGTGCGCACGACCGGCGAGACGAAGGCGGACGCCACCGAGCTGCTCGTCGACGGCGACACCTCGACGTTCCCGGAGCAGGGCCTGCTGTACTGCAACCGCGAGGTGATCCGCTACGGCCAGCGCGAGGGCAACCGCTTCACGCAGCTCGAGCGCGGCGTCTACGCCGAGCTCGGCTACTTCCCGTCGACGGCGTTTCCCGAGTACGTGATCGAGGCGGAGAGCGCCGTCCTCGACCTGCGCTGCGTGCTCGCCGTCCTCTTGGGCATCGACCTCGACGGCGACCCCGCGAGCTTCCACGCGCTCGGCAGCGTGGGCGAGCTCGGTCGCCTCGCGGTGCTCGGCCTCCCCTCGTTCACGCCCCGCCAGCTCGAACGCCTCGAGCGCTTCCTCTGCGGCAGCGCCCTGCGGGAGAGCTCCTCCCGCTTCGGCCGCGGGGAACGCGTCTTCGAGATCCTGCCCGACGAGACGCAGCGCCCGCGCCTCCTGCGCGTGAAGTCGGCGGCGGCGATGGGGGCGGGGCGCGTCGTGCGCGTGCGCAGCCTCGACGGCAAGCTCGTGGAATACGCGCTCGTCCACGACACGCAGGAGCGCGGCGAGCGCGGCACCTATGAGCTCGGCGGCGGCGATTGGATCGCGCTCGTGCGACCGTTGACGGCGACGTTCACGCCACCGGACTGCGTCGTCGAACCGCTCGTGCCGGCGGCGGTGAACCTGAACACCGCGCCGGTCGAGCTGATCGAGGCCCTGCTCGCGAACCTGCGGCGACCCGCGCAGGGGGCGCAGCGCGGCGACGACCACCGCGCCAGCGCGTCGCCGCCGAGCCTCTCTCGCGCGCGCGCGAAGGAACTCGCGCTCTCGATCGCGGCGCTGCGCGGCGACGGCGGCGAGGCCGAGAGCCTCGCCGGCACCGAGTTCGAACCGCGGCCCTTCGACGGCTGGCAGGACTTCGGCACGCGCGTCGTTCCCCTCCTGAGCGGCGATGCCGACGCCGCACCGGGCGCGGCCCAGGCGCGACGCATGCTGGCGATGGCCGTCTACGACGGCATGCAGCTCGGCTGCACGAAGTCGCTCGAGCTCGGCACCGTCCCGATCGCCTTCCACTCGGGGCAGCTCGTGAGGTACCGCGCCAGCGCGTCGCGCCAACGCGCGACCGGCCGCGAGGTCGCGCGGAAGGAGATCGAGGGCCTCGCGATCGCGATGCCCGGACAGCAGCTCGCCGTGGGGGCCGCGACGCAGGAACAGCTCGACGAGGCCTTCCGCCTCGATCGTCGCTCACCCTTCTGGCACACGTTCCCGATCAACACCTCGGCGCTGCAGCCCTTCGACCTCAACACGGTGCCCGCGGTCCACACCTCCGCGCACCTGCTCGCGAGCCTCTTCCCCGACGCCGGGTTCGGGACCGCGCGCTGGCCGGCGCGCAGCGGCGAGGCCGGCTCGATGCGCCCGCAGCCGGCGACGACGCCGCTGAGCCTGCCGGGCAACGGCGTCTACGCGCACGACAGCTTCCTCACCGCGCAACACCCCGAGGGCCGCGACCTCGGCGCCGAGGGTGGCTACCGCGCCCAGAACAGCGGGCCGCGCGCGGGGAACGTCCAGGCGCAGCGCAGCTTCGACCACTCGCGCATCGTGTTCCCGATGACGAGCGTGGGCGGCGTCACCGCGCCCTTCGCCACCGCCTTCTGGCTGCGCCTCGACGCGACCGGTCCCCAGGCGCTCTTCGACCTCGCGCGCAACGACGGCGTCGCCGAGCGCAACCGCATCCAGTGCGCGATCGTCGACGGCAAGCTGCGGCTGCAGATCGTCGACGAGGCGGGCATCGACCCGAATCCGGGCGACAGCGAGTACGCGCCCGAGCTCAGCGCCGGGGTGTGGGAGGTGCCGACCGAGAGCCTCGCCCTGCAGCCCGGGCTCTGGTACCACGTCGCGCTCTCCGCGCACGGCAACCGGCCGGGGCAGCTCTCGCTGTTCATCGACGGTGCGCCGCGCGGCGAGCCGCGCCTGCGGACCGTCACCGCACAGGCGTTGCCGACCTACCAGCCGCAGAGCGGTCAGGCGTCGTTCCTCGACGAGTCCGAGCGCTTCATCGACCTGCGCGTCGAGAGCACCGAGGGCTTCCCGAACCGCGGTGTGCTGCGCGTCGGCCTCGAGCTCTTCGAGTACTCCGCGAAGGACTCGACGAGCTTCCGCGGTCGCTTCGACGACTCGGCCGGCGGCCGGCGCGCGCGCGCGGCGATGCACGAGTTCGCCGTCGAGATCCCGCGCGACGAGAACGGGGATCCGCGCGAGGACCTGCTCAAGATCCTCAACGGCAACCTGGAGGCGAGCGTCCCCGACCATCCGGCGGGGACCGCGGTCGAGCTGTACGGGTACTCGATCCCGATGTACCCCAACACGGCCATGCAACCCGGCGGTGCGACGCTGCCCGAGTCGCTGGGCGTCTTCGCGGTGACGCGCGTCGCGAACAGCAGCGGTCTGCGGCCGATCCAGATCGTCACGCAGCAGTTCACCGTGCCGATCGGCGACGGCATCGACGACACCTGGAGCGGCGACCTCGAGCTCGGCGATCCCATCGCGAGCGACCAGTGGCCGGTGAATGCCGCGAGCGACGAGTTCGCCGCGGCCTTCCCGACGGGTGGCGGCTACGCGCTGCTCGTGCAGCGCCGGATGCGCTGGCGCCTCGACACGCTCAATGCCGGTCAGCTCTCCACGGATGCGGAGATGGGGGGCGTGGAGATCGTGCGCTACACCTCGCGCGCGGGAGCCAAGCTCTCGGGCGTGACGCGCGCCGCGGCGATCCCCGGGCTCTCGATCCAGGCCGACGCGAACGACTTCTTCGCGGAAGGTGTGCAGCGGCGCTTCGTGCTGCGCTGGGCGCCCTGGGCGCAGGTCGCCGGGGTCTCGCTGAACGAGCTGCCGAAGTACATGTGCTTCGTCGTGCCGGTCTCGATCCCCTTCGCCGGGACGGTCAACGACCGCTCGACCCTGGTCGAATGGGCGCAGCTCCGGCCGGCGAACGGCAACGACGACGCGACCGAATGGGTGCGCTTCAACCGCGTCGTCGAGCGCTGGCTCGTGCGCGCGGACCAGCCGGCCTTCGACCGCCTGCGCCACGCCCTGACGCAGCAGGACGTGCTCGACACGATCGGCGTGCCGCGCGGCGGCCGCGATCTCTCCGACCTCATCACCGCCGAGCTCAGCCCCTGGCTGCCGCCCCACGACGACGGCCGCCGTCGCATCGGCTACATCGAGCGGCTCGAGCTGCTGCACCCGGTCGTCTACGCGGCACGCACGGCGCTCGGCTTCCGCGGCGACCCCTTCACCGGCACGAGCTCGCACGCCCACGCGAGCGGCACGCCGGTCCTCCCCGTGCACCGACTCGAGTTCGACTGGCCCGCCTACGGCATCGGCGCGCCGCGCGCCGGGCGCGGCGACCGCGTGGCGCTCGTCAACGGCAGCGCGCGGCGTGACGGCAACGAGCCCACGGTGGAATGGCACACCGTGAACTGGGCGGTGCGCAGCTACGACTGGGACCAGGTCAACCCGGACTCCACGCAGGCGCGTACGCGCAACTCGGGGCTCGAACTGAAGGGCGACTTCCCGTTCCAGCTCGTGGCGTTCCAGGGCGTCGTGCGCAACGTCTACCTCGGCGAAGGCGCGCCGAGCCGCGCGCGCGAGAACCTCGAGGACAGCCGCTTCCTCGACCGCATGGTCAAGTTCCCGAGCGGTGAGCTCCCCGCGATCGACGCGGACGAGGCCTACTTCGGGGACGCGGTCTTCGGTGACCTGCCGTCGGCGAAGGGCCTGCTCGACGAGGTCGCGATGACCGCGCGGCGCGTGCTGCCCCGACCGCTGGACGAGCAGCTCGGGGAGAGCGCCGCGAGCTTCCACCTGCGGCCGAACGTCGCGCTCACCGCGACGGGGCCGATGGTCAACGCGAAGCCCAAGCAGTGGCCGTCGTACGGTGCAGCCGAGAACCTGCCCGAGACGGGTGGTCTGCTCGCGATCGATGGTGAACTGCTCGCCTACTCCGACTTCGATCCGAGCTCGGGTCGCGTGACGATCGCGAAGAACGGCCGCGGCCTGCTCGGCACGACCGCACGGGCCCACGACGAGGGGGCGATCGTGCAGTTCATCGATCACGTGCCCTGCGGGATCCTCGCCGAGGGACTGGGTGAGCGCGACGACGAGCTCCCGCTGCAGAGCGCCGTGGGCTTCCCGCGCGCGGGGGGCACGGTCCTGATCGGCACCGAGCTCGCGCACTACTGCTGGCTGCGCGGCGGCAACACGCTCGGCATGCCGCGCTGGACCGATGCCGAGTCGCGCGAGAGCTCCGGGCTCTTCCGCGGTCGCTACGGCACGACCAAGGCCTCGCTGAGCTCGGGTTCGCCGGTGATCGCGTTCCCGGCGCGCTATTGGGATCGCGAGCACGAACGCAGCGACGATCCGGAGCTCGCGTACCTGCAGGTCTCGCTGGAGCCGGGTCCGGTCTTCTTCGACGGCTTCGGCTGGCGCACCGAGGAGGAGAACGCGCTCGTGAAGGTGCGCTGCCTCGTGCGGGTCGACGAGCGCGCGCCCTTCGATGCCGATCCCGAGCAGGACCCCGGCCTGCGCGTGCTCGAGAAGGGCGAGATCGAGGGCGCGGCCGTGCCGATCCGCCGCCACGGCGAGCGCTTCGAGGCGCGCTTCTTCCACGTCTACCGGCCCGGTGCCTTCGACGGGACGAGCTTCCTCGCGCAGGACTGGAAGCGCGCCCCGACGATCGAGTGGTTCCTGGCGACCTACGAAGGCGAGACGCGCATCCTCGCCGAGCGGGTGACGACGCGATGAGCACGCTCCCCGCTGTGACCCGTCCGCCGCGCGACGCCGGCTTCACGCTGATCGAGATCACGGTCGTGATGGGCCTGCTCGCGGTGATCTTCGCCGCGCTCGTGCAGATCACCGGCCAGGGCGCCGAGGTCTGGCGGCGCGGTGAACGCGGCCAGGAGCTCGCCGACCGCGCGCTCGCGGCGGGCCGGGCGGCACGCGCGGCCCTCGAGACGATCGCCGGACCGCGACCCGGGTGGCGGGGCGGTGAACCCGGCACGCCCCAGCTGCCCGATGCGCGCTTCCTGCTGCACGACGCGCCGCTCGCCGCCCGCAGCCCCGAGGCGGCGTCGCGCGACACCGGGAGCGAGGCGGCGCCGCCCGTCCCGAACCGCGTGCAGGTGCTGCGCAGCTCGTGTCTGCTCGACCCGGCGCGCGAGGAGAGTCTGCTCGTCGACGCGGTCCGGGCCTTCGTCGAGCGCACCGAGGGCATCGCGCCGAGCGACGAGCTCGTCGCCGAGCAGCTCGCGGCCTGGCCGCGGCGCGGGCGCGGCGAGCTGCTGGTGCTGCCGTGGCCGGCCGACGAGGCCGGGGTCTTCCTCGACCTGCGCGTCGGCGAACGCCTCGCCGATCCGGAGCTGCGTCTGCCGGGCGATCTCGGCGTCGCCGAGATCGCGAGCGTCGAGGACCTCGCGCTCGTTCCCGCCGCGGTGCTCGCGTCGACGCGCGTCGTCGCGAGCGGCCTGCTCCACTTCGGCATCGAGTGCTGGTCGCAGCGCACGCAGTCGTGGACGGACGCGCTCGGTCGTGGCGGGGAGACCCGTTGGGACAGCGCCCGCGCGGGCCTGCTCGCACGCCCGGCCGACGCGGGAGCGGCGGACGCGGGCTTCGCGCTCGATCTCTCGGAGGCGAGCCGCCTCGACCCGCGCGACGACGTCTGGCCGCGCTGGTTGCGCGTCACGATCGTCGTCGCCGGCGCGCGCGAGGTGCCGCCCGAGGGCTACCTCGCCGACCCGCTCACGGCGGAGGACCAGCAGCTCCGCGTCACCCGTGCCGACGATCTCCCGGACGCCGCGGATCAGCCCTGGCTCAAGGTCGACGGCGAGTGGCTGCGCTTCGCGTCGCGCGACGGCGAGCTCGTCACCGGACTGCGCCGCGGCCAGCGCGGCACCCAGGCCGTCGACCACGCGCGCGGCGCGGCGGTGCGCGTCGGCCGCGAGATCGTCCTGCAGGTGCCGCTGCGCGCCGGGAGGGATGCGGATGACTGAGCACATCGCTGCGGGCCCGGCGCCGCGCGCGGGCGAACAGGGCTTCACGCTGCTCGAGGTGCTCGTCGCCCTCGGCATGCTGACCATCGGTCTCACGACCCTGCTCGGTGCATTGGCGCTCGGCGCCGGCACACGGCGCGGCGCGGAGATGCGCGTGCGCGCGTCCCTCCTCGCGGATCAGGTGCTGCAGCACGTCGAGAACGAGCTGCTCGCCGAGCATCCCCTGCCCGAGGACTGGGAGAAGGACGCGGACCTCGCGATCCCCGCGGCGAACGACGGCGAAGCGGCCGCCGCGCTCGCGGGCTTCCCCGGCATGGCGTGGCGCGCGAGCTTCACGACGAGCGCCGAGCGCCCCGAGAGCGTGTTGGTCCGCATCGAGATCTCGTGGCGCGACGACGGCGAGAACGACGGCGAGACCTTCGTGAGGATCCTGCCGCGCAGCGTGCCCCTGGCACGCCGCGTGGCGCAGAGGAAGCAAGCGCAATGACCCCGAGCAAGAGCACGTGCTGGTTCCCTTGGCTCCGCGCATTGGCGATCGTCGCCGTCGCCGCGGTGGCCAGTCCCGTCTTCGGCCAGGCGATCCAGCTCAAGGACGGCGAACTCCTCGTCGGCGAGCTGCTCGACGCCACCAGCGAAGGGCTCAGCTTCCGCCGCCTCGACACCGGCGGCGTGCTCGAGCTCGCGTGGAGCGACCTCTCGCCGTTGCACGCCACGCGCATCAAGCGCCTGCAGGGGCTGGTCATCGAGGACGAGGCCGACCCGACCTTCGAGGTCGATGCGATCAAGTTCGCCCCGGCCGGTGCGGCCGTCGAGGAGGTCGTCGGCGTGATCGTCGAGGAGACGCCGACGCACTACCGCCTGCGTCGCAAGTCGGGCGACCTGCAGATCCGTCGCGACACGATCAAGGAGAAGCGCCGCGTCGCGGTCCCCGTGACCGACGTGTTCACGCCGCAGCAGTGGTACGAGCGCAAGCTCGCCGAGCTCGCGCCGGGCGACGACGCCGACAAGCACATCGCGCTCGCCGAGCACATGCGGCTCGCACAGAACTGGGAGAAGTCCGAGCAGCACCTGCTCGAGGCGCAGAAGCTCGGCGGGGGCCGTCAGGCGGCGGTCCTGCCCCAGATGATCCAGCGGATCCGCACGCAGAAGGAGTCGGCCGCCGAGGTCGAGCACCTCTCGCGCATCAAGGTCATGCGCAATCGCGGTGAGTTCGAGAAGGCGCTCGCGCTGATCGCGGACTTCGAGAAGAGCTACCCGCAGTCGCGGATCCAGGGCGACTTCGAACTCGAGAAGAAGCGCGTCGACGATGCGCAGCAGCGCGACTTCGTCGAGAAGCTCGTGCAGAACTGGGATCGCACGCTGCGTGCCGTCGCGACCGACAAGGTCGCCGAGAAGGGCCTGAGCTTCGCGACCGCGCGGACCTGGGCCGAGGAGAAGATGGCCGACGAGGTCTTCGCGCGGCTGGGCAAGCTGCTCGAACTCGAGGCGAAGACGGCGCGCGAACTGTGGGCGAAGCGCAACCAGATCGGGAAGCGCGGCAGCGATCTCTACTCGTACGGCATCGGGTCGTGGTTGCTCGGTCCCGAGCGCGTCGTGGCCGGCACGAAGGCCGAGGGCGCGAACGACCCCAAGACGCCGGGCCCCGGCAGCACGAACGACGCCGAGCTGGAGCGCACGATCCGACGCCTGCGCGAGGCCGCGGAGCGCGCCCGGCGCTCGGCGCAGAACCGCGGCGAGACGGAGGAGGAGGAGACCGACGAGTCCTGGTGGACCAGCGCGGAGCGCGACGACAAGGTGGGCTGGCTGCGTGCGTACTTCGCGGAGTTCGGCGGCCAGCTCGAACTCGTGCTCGCGGTCGCGACGCCCTGCCTCAACTGCGGTGGTCGAGGGACCATCGTGAGCATCGGCACGACCGGCGACAACCAACAGCGGCCCTGCCCGCTCTGTCACCGGACGCGCTTCGTCCGCTCGATCCGGGCGCGATGAGGCTCGGCGCGTCGCTCGCGGGTCTCGTCGCCGCGTGCGTCGCGTGCGCCGCTCCCGAGGCGACGCGCGCGGCCCCGCCGCGGGCGGAGCCCCTGGTGGTTGCCGAGCTGCGGCGCGCCGCGCTCGACGATGGCGGCGCGGCCCCGTCCGCGCTGCTCGAGCTCCCGGCCCCCGACGACCGCGAGCTGGCGCGGGTCGGAACGCAGGTCGTCCGCAAGAGCCAGGTCTTCGACCGCCTCGTCGACCGCGACCCGGCGCTGGCCCAGGCGCTCGTCGATCTCTGCGTGCTGGACCTCGTCGTCGCGGACGCCGCGCGGCGCTTCTCGATCGACGTGCGCGCGGAGGAGCTCGAGGTCCACCTGCGTGCGGAGGAGGCCGTGCTCCGACTCGAGGCCAAGGCCGAGGGCGACGACGCGGCCTTCGCGGCCTTCCTGGGCGATCGGCTCGGACTCACGCTGGCGGAGTACCACGCGCGCCTGCGCCGCGAGGTCGAGCGCGTCCTCTGGCGCAGCTACACCATCCGCTACCTCGCGCTGCGCGAGGACCGGGTGCGCGTGCGCTTCCTCGTGCACGAGGACCAGAAGGTGCTCGCCGACGTCGCGGAGCGCATGGCGCGCGGCGCCGACTTCGCGGCACTCGCGCGCCGGCTCTCGCAGGATGCGAGCGCCGCCGACGGGGGCGCGTTGCCGCCCTTCTCGCGCGGCTTCGCGCATCCGATCGCGCGGGTCGCGTTCGAACTCGCCGCAGGCGAGCTCTCGGCGCCCGTGCCGATCGATGCGCGGGGTCGCTTCGCGCTCGTGTGGTGCGTCGAGCGCTTGCCCGCGCGCGACGTGCCCTTCGACGCGGTGCGCGAGGCGATCGTCGCCGAACTCGAGACGCGACCCGTGACGCCCTTCGAGCAGGACGCCTTCGTCGCGCGCTACTGCCGGACGAGTCCGCGCGAGAACGGCGAGCCGGAGACGCGTCGATGATGCTCCGCGCAGCCGAACGGTTGCGGGCGAAGCTCTTGACAGTGTCCGCTCGAAGCGTTGACATCCCGCGCCGATGGGCGATATCTCGCGCGAGCCGTTGCCTTCCGGGCCGCGGTCGAACAGCGGTTCCGGCAAGGGGCCCTCGGAACTCATCCGCTATGAGGACCTGAGTGCCGAGCCGTCGGGAGCGAGTGCGTCCGGAGCGGAGTCGCGCGAGCCTGACGCGCGCGACGACGCGGCGCTCGGCGGCGACGCTCGTGACGAGAGCTTCGCGGAATCGCCCGCTCCCGAGCTCTCGCGGAGCGTCCGCATGAGCGTGGACCCGCTCGACGAGCCGGGTTCGTCGGCCGAGTCGAACTCGGCGCGCGATGCGAGCCCACCGCGCTTCGAGCCGGGCTTCGAGACCGCCTTCGAACCGATCGTGCCTCTCGATGCGGATCCGTTCGACGTCGAGCAGGAGCGGCTCCATCCCGAGCCGGTGGGGGGCGTTCCCGATGCGTCGGGCGACACCGCGTCGGACTCCGAGCGCGAGGCTGCTCTGTCGGCGGCTGCGCTGTCCGAGGCTGCCCTGTCCGAGGCTGTGCTGTCCGAGGCTGTGCTGTCCGAGGCTGTGCTGTCCGAGGCTGGGCTGTCCGAGCCGGTGCCGTCCGAGGCCGTGGAGCCCCAGACTCCCGCGGAGCCGGCGGCCGCGCCGGCCGAAGGCGAGCCGAGCAGCGCCGAACTCGCGGCGGATCTCGAGGTCAGCGAGGCGGAACTCGCGCTCGATGTGACGATGGGCCCGCCCGCGGCCGATCCGGCTCTCGCGCCGCCGAGCAGCGCGGCCGAGGAGCTCGCCGACGAGGCGCCCGACCTGCACGAGCCCGGGGAGATCGCGCGCGTGGCGCTCGCGGTGCTCGTCTCGACGCGTGAGCCGATGAGCGTGCTGCGCCTCGCCGAGCTCGTGCAGGCCGCGCCGAGCGAGGTCGAGGCCGGGCTCGAGCGCCTCGCCGCCGAACTGCGCGCGCAGGGTTTCCCGCTCGAGCTGTTGCAGATCGACGGGGCCTACCGCATCGCGACCTCACCGGCGGTCTACCCCTATCTCGTGCGGCTGAAGAAGCTCAAGAAGGCGGAGCGGCTCACGCCCGCCGCCCTCGAGACCCTCGCCGTGATCGCCTATCGCCAGCCCGTGATCCGCGCGGAGATCGAAGCGATCCGCGGCGTGAAGGCCGGCCCGGTCCTGAAGAGCCTGCTCGACCACAAACTCGTGCGGGTCGTCGGGCGCGCCGACGTCCCGGGTCATCCGTTGCAGTACGGGACCTCCCAGCTCTTCCTCGATCGCTTCGGGCTCCGCTCGCTCGAGGATCTGCCCAGCGTTCAGGAACTGAAGTCGCTCGGCGGCTGAGGGTGGCGAGCGCGCGCACGCGCAATCGCGCGGCGACCGCGGAAGCGCCGCTACGGACGGTTGACGCCGGGTGCCTCGCGACGGATCATCCCCGCCCCGCGACGGCGAGGTCGCGCGCGTCGAGCCACGTCCCGTTCGTCTAGTCCGGCCCAGGACATCAGGTTTTCATCCTGAAAACAGGGGTTCGAATCCCCTACGGGATACTCGCGCGCGCGCCCTCCGCCGGTCTGCGTCTTCCGCCGTTGGCCCCAGAGTTCAGGCTCGACGCCACGGCGCGGCGAAGGCCTTGGCCTCCGGCCAGAACTCCGCGAAGCCCGCGAGGATCGCCTCGCGTTCGCGGGCGAGTTCGTGGACGGCGTCGCGCAGCGGCGCGGGGCGCCTCAGCCTGGCCTCCATGCGCCGCAGGGTCGCCTCGATCCCGGCGAGCTCGGCATAGCAGCCGAGCCAGCGTTCGCCGATCAGCCGCGGCGCGACCGCGCGCAGGCGTTCGGGCAGCAGTCCGACGTGCGCGGCCAGGTCGGCGTGGACACCGTCGACGAACTCGTCCAGCCCTCGCCCGTCGGCGTGGCGTTCGAAGTCCACCGCGAGGGCGTGGTCGAAGAAGACGTCGACGAGCACGGGCCCGAAGCGGCGGAGCGGACCGCTGATCCGGGCGCGGCAGCGGCGGGGGGCCGGGTGCGCGTCGGTGAAGGCGTCGAGCGCGCGATGTTGGAGCACGCCCTCGCGGAGCTCCGGCGTCAGGCTCGCGAGCTCATCGCCGCGGACGAAGTCGCCCGCGAGCTGGCCGAGGCGCGCGAGCGGTGTCGGGGCCGCGAGACAGAGGTGGGCGAGCCAGTTCACGCCGCGGCAGCGTAGGGTTCGCGAGGTTGTCGGGTCGCCGCAAGGGCCTAACATCCGAGCTCCCGCGGCGCGCGCTGTCGGGTCGCCACCGGCAATTCCCCGGCGGCGTGTCGCGTTCCCGGACGGTGAACTTGCTCCGCATCCTCGCCTCGACGCTCCCCGTTGCGCTCCTGATCGCCTGTGGCCCTTCGGATCGGAGCATCGAGATCCGCGAAGCCCGCGAGGTCTCGCGCGGCGCGCCGAAGCTCGATGCGAGCAGCGCCGAGCGCTTCGGCACGATGCGGGGGGCCGCGTCCGGCGGGGCGACGGCGAAGCAGGGCGGGGCCGAGCCCTTCCTCTACCAGCTCCCCGCCGGCTGGCAGAAGCTCGGCCCGGCGCAGTTCCGCGACGTGAACCTGGAAGCGCCCGGCGGCGTGAAGTGCTGGATCACGGTGATGCCGCCCTCGAGCACCGCGCTCGCGCACCTCGAGCGCTGGGCCGGCCAGCTCGGTCTGCCGTCGCCCGACCAGGCCGCCGTCGATGCCCTGCCGAAGGTCGCGTTGCTCGGCGGCGAGGCGAGGCGCGTCGATCTGCGCTCCGCCGACGGGCGGCGCCGGCTGATCGTGACCATGCTGCTCGCCCCGATGCAGCACGTCTTCGTCCGCATGGAGGGCGCGCCCGAGGCGGTCGAAGCCCAGGTGCCAGCGCTCGCGAGCTTCGAGGCCTCCCTGCGCATCGCGCCCGGCGGCGGCTCCGACGAGACCGACCCGCCCGCCGAAGCCGCGGAGCCGAGCTTCGCCTGGACCGCACCCGCGGACTGGAAGGCCATCGGCCCCGGCACGATGAAGCTCGAGCAGTTCGAGATCGAGGGCGGGATCAAGTGCTGGCTCACGCTGCTCGTCGGCGACGGCGGCGGCGTGGAGCCCAACCTCACGCGTTGGTGCGGCGTCGTCGGCGTCCCCATGCTCAGCGCCGCGCAGATCGAAGCGCTCGAGCGCCTGGAGATCCTGGGTCGACCCTCGCTCTACGTCCCGCTCTTCGCCGAGGGGGACGAGCCCGGCCTCGTCGGCGTGATGATTCCCCTGCCCTCGCACTCGCTCTACGTGCGGATGAGCGGACCCTCGCGCGCGCTGCGCGGGAAGGTCGAACAGTTCAAGAGCTTCTGCCACTCGCTGCGCCTCCGCTGATGAAGACCCACCTCGCCCGGCTCGTCGCCGCTCTCACGAGCTTCAAGCTCGCCGTCTTCATCCTGCTCGGGCTCTTCGTCGCGACGTGGCTCGGCACGATCGCGCAGGCGAAGATCGGCCTCTACCAGGCCCAGCGGAAGTACTTCGAGTCGTTCTTCTACTTCGGCCCGGAGGAGCCCCTCTTCGGCTTCCTGCGCTTCCCGCTGCCCGGGGGCCTGCTGCTCATGGCGCTGCTCGCGGTCAATCTCATCGCGGGCGGGATCATCCGCGTGCGCTGGACCCTGAGTCGGGCCGGCATCCTCCTGATGCACTTCGGCGTCGTGATGCTGCTGGTCGCCGGCTGGGCGCGCTGGGCCTACGCCGAGGAGGGCGCGATCGGCCTGCTCGAGGGCGAGCGCGGCGCGGAGTACACGAGCTACTTCGAGAGCGAGATCGCGCTCGCGGAGATCGGCGCCGAGGGCGTGGTCCGCGAGTGGCTCGTGCCCGATCGCGTGATCCACGTCGGCGGCGCGGTCTGTCGCGCGAGCTTCAGCGGAGTGCCGCTGCGCCTGGAGATCACGGGCTTCGTCGAGAACGCCGACGTGCTGCCCAAGGGCCCGATGTTCGCCGCGCCGAGCCCGGTGCTCGACGGCTACTTCGTGCAGCCCGCGGCGCTCGAGGCCCAGGCGGAGGCGAACCTGCCCGCCTGCTATGCGACGGTGATCGCCGAGGGCGCTTCGCCGCAGCAGGGCATCCTCTGGATGGGTGCGCGCGCGCCTTGGACCGTGCGGGCCGGCGAGCGGGTCTTCACGCTGGAGCTGCGCAAGCGCCGCTATCCGCTGCCCTTCGAGATCGAACTCGTGAAGTTCACCCACGAGTACCACCCGGGCACCGACATGCCGCGGCACTTCCAGAGCGACGTGATCGTGCGCGACTCCAGCGGTGTGCCGCAGCCCCTGCTCATCCGCATGAACGAGCCGCTCCGCCGCGACGGCTTCGTCGCCTACCAGAGCAGCTTCCGCGAGAACCCCGCCGAGCCGACACGGCTCTATTCCGAACTCGCCGTGGTGCGCAACCCCGCCGACCAGTGGCCGCTGTATTCCCTGATCGTCATGACCCTCGGCATGTTCATCCACTTCGTCGCCAAGCTCTTCCGCTGGATTGCACGCGAGACGGCGAAGCCGCAGACGGAGCTCGCCCGATGAAGCGCATCTCGGTCCTTGGTCTCCTCGCCGTCGCGCTCGCCGGTCTCGCCACCGCACCGCGCGCCCAGGACTCGCTCGCGTCCGACCCGCCGGCACTGCGGCGGCTCTGGGACTACGACGAGGCCCTCGTCGCGGCCTTCGCGCGCCTGCCGGTGCAGGAACACGGCCGGGTGAAGCCCTTCGTGACGGTCGCGGACTACCTCCTGATCCGGCTCAACGAGCGCCGCTCGTTCACCGTGCCGGACAGGCAGGACTTCGGCGCGCTGGCCGGGAAGAAGCTGAGCTCGGTCGAGTGGGCGCTCGACATGATGCTCTTCCCCGAGCAGGCGCGGACCTATCCGGTCATCGTGGTGCCCGACCGCGAGGTCCTCGACCTGATCGGGCTCACCGCGATCGCCGACACGAAGCGGCAGCGCCACTCCTGGAACGAGCTCGAACCGGGGCTGCGCAAGCTCGACGAGTTCTACCGCGAGTTCCGGCACGTCGAGGAGGGCAAGCGGAGCCGCATCCAGAACCTCGTCGTCTACCTCTACACCGATCTCGTCGAGTTCGACAACCTCTGCGGCGCGCTCGCGGGACTGCGGGCGCGCTTCACCGCGGGCGACTCGCGTCTGCTCGCGGCCGCGTTCGGCAGCGAGACGAAGGAGATCGGCTTCGCCCAGTCGTTGCGGCGCGTCGACCGCACGGCGGCGGCGTGGCAGGCCCTCGGCGCCGGACAGCCGACGGAGACCGACCCGGCCGCGGCCGACGCCGCGGAGCGACAGAAGGAGTCGGAGCGCCTCGGCGCGCTGCTGACCTGGACCGAGCGCCGCGCCTTCGAGTCGCGCTCGCTCGCGTGGATCCCGCCGCTGGCGCAGGACGGCGAGGAGTGGCTCGTGCTCGGGAACTTCGCGCAGCACGTGGTGACCGACGGTGCGGACGCCTACGGCACGCGGCTCGACGCCGTCGACGCCCTGCAGCGCATGGTGGATGCCGCGGGCGACCAGGCGGCGCTCTCCCGGCTCGGCGTGGCCTTCGTCGACTCCGCGCTGGCGCTCTCGGCCACGCGCGCCGATGCGCGCAAGGTCGCCGGCGAGGTCGGCTACCTCGCCGCCGATTGGTTCGGGCGCGCGCTCTACTGCTTCCTCTTCGGCTTCCTCGCCGCGGCCTTCTCCTGGCTGCGCCTGCGTTCGGTCTGGATCTACCGCACGAGCTGGGCGCTCGGTCTCGCCGGCGCGGGCTGCGTCGTCTACGGCCTGACCCAACGCTGCCTGCTGCTCGAGCGTCCGCCGGTCTCGACGCTCTACGAGACGATCCTCTTCGTCACGGGCATCGCCGTCCTGGTGGCGCTCTTCATCGAGTGGGTCGGGCGTCGGCGCATCGCGCTCTCGCTCGCCGTCCTGCTCGGCGCGGTGGGGATGTTCATCGCCTACCGCTACGAGTTCCACAAGGGCAGCGACACGCTCGAGGAACTCCGCGCCGTGCTGCGCACGAACTTCTGGCTCGGCGTGCACGTCACCACGGTGACGATCGGCTACTCGGCCACGCTGCTCGCGGGGTTCATCGCGCACGTGTACCTGCTGGGCAAGTGCTTCGGCCTGCGGCGCGGTGACGCGGGCTTCTACCAGGGCATCGGGCGCATGGTCTACGGCGTCCTCTGCTTCGCGGCCTTCTTCGCGACCTTCGGCACGATCACGGGCGGCATCTGGGCGAACGACTCCTGGGGACGCTTCTGGGGCTGGGACCCGAAGGAGAACGGCGCCCTCATGATCGTGCTCGCGCAGCTCGTGATCCTCCACGGCCGCATGGGTGGGCTCTGGCGCAACTGGGGGATGGCCTTCCTCGCGGTGCTGGCCAATGTCGTCGTCGCCTTCTCGTGGTGGCACGTCAATGCGCTCGGCATCGGGCTCCACACGTATGGCTTCGACGCGGGGCTCTATGCCGGCACGATGACCTTCTATGGCACGCAGGGGCTCGTGCTCCTGCTCGGCGGCTGGGCCTGGCTGCGTGAGCGTCGAGCGCCTGCCCTGGGTCAGAATCCCGGCGGGACACGGGACGCGGGCGCCGTCCCGACGTCCCGCGAGCCGGCGCTCGCCGACGCCTGAGCGTCCGCAGCCGGGCGTCTCCCGACCGGCTCCGGAACATTGCGAGATCGCGCCCCGCGTCGTTGGCCGGGCGCATAGCCGAAGGCATCATTCCCACCCCATGCCGAACGCCAACGCGGGTCTCCGCCTCGCCGTGATGATGTTCCTCCAGTTCTTCGTCTGGGGGAGCTGGTATGTCGCGGGCCCGAGCTACCTCGGCAAGATCGGCTTCGCGGGCGCCGACTTCGGCACGATGTATTCGGTCGGTCCGATCGCCGGGATGATCTCGCCGCTCTTCGTGGGGCTCTTCGCGGACCGCTTCTTCGCGGCCCAGCGCCTGCTCGGCGTGCTCCACCTGCTCGGCGCCGCGGCGATGTGGTACGCGACCACCCTGATGCTCGCGGAGAAGCCCTCGCCGAGTGCGATCAACTGGGCCTTCTTCGCGCACATGCTCTGCTACTACCCGACGCTCGCGTTGACCAACACGCTGGCGATGCGGAACCTGAGCGACACGGAGAAGCAGTTCCCGCTCGTGCGCGTCTTCGGCACGCTCGGCTGGATCGCGGCCGGCGCCGCGATCACGGCGCTCGGCTGGGCCGCGTCGGTCCGGATGTTCCAGCTCGCGGCCGGGGCCTCGCTCGCGATGGGGCTCTATTCGTTCCTGCTGCCGCACACGCCGCCCGTGACCAGCGGCCCGGTGAGTGCGAAGCAGGCGCTCGGGCTCGACGCGCTCGAACTCCTGAAGGACCGCAGCTATGCGGTCTTCCTGCTCTGCTCCTTCCTGATCTGCATCCCGCTCGCCTTCTACTACCAGCTGGCGGAGCGCGCGGTGCAGACGGCGGGCATCGCGGATGCGACCTTCAAGATGACCTTCGGGCAGATGTCGGAGGTCCTGTTCATGGCCGTGATGCCGCTCTTCCTCTCGCGGCTCGGCGTGAAGTGGATGCTCGCGGTGGGCATGGCGGCCTGGGTGATCCGTTACGTCCTCTTCTCGGCGGGCGTGCCGACGGACGCGGCGATGCTCGTCCTCGTCGCCGTGGCACTGCACGGCATCTGCTACGACTTCTTCTTCGTCACCGGGCAGATCTACACCGACCAGAGCGCGCGCAAGGAGATCCGCGGCCAGGCGCAGGGCTTCCTCGTGCTCTGCACGCTCGGGCTCGGGATGTTCATCGGCGCCAAGATCGCCGGCCAGGTCGAGGACCTCTACAAGCCGGCCGAGGCCGTGGCCCTGCTCGATGCCGCCTCGGAGCGCCAGGCGGAACTCACGCGGATCGCGATCCGCTTCGACGCCGGGGGCGTGCCGGACGCGGAGCGCGTCGAACTCGAGACGCGGCAGAAGACGCTCGAGGGCGAGGCCAACACGCTCAAGCTCCAGGCCTACGAGAAGATGGATTGGGGCGCGATCTGGCGCGGGCCGGCGATCGGCGCCGCCGCCGTCCTGCTGATCTTCCTCGCCCTGTTCCGGGGGCCCGAGCGGGCACGCCGCGCCTGATCGCCATGCGCACCCTGCTCCTGATGCGGCATGCGAAATCCGGCTGGGACGACTCCGGCCTGCGGGATCACGACCGGCCGCTGAACGCGCGCGGCGAGAGCGCGGCGCCGCGCATGGGCCGGCTCCTCGCCGAGCTCGGGCGCGTTCCCGATCGCGTGCTCTGCTCGACCGCCGTGCGCGCGCGGCGCAGCGCGGAGCTCCTCGTCGAAGCGGCGGGCATCGCCATCGCACGGCTCCATCTGCTCGAGGACCTCTACCTCGCGCCACCCTCGGTGATCCTCGAGGCGGTCGCGCGCCGCGGTGGCGATGCGGCCACCCTGCTCGTGGTGGGGCACAACCCCGGCATCGAGGAACTCGTCGCGAGCCTGGCGCGGCACCCCGAGGCGTGTCCCACCGCGACCATCGCCGCGTTCCGTCTCGGCATCGACGAGTGGCAGGAGGCGATGCTCGACATGGAGGCCGAGGAACTCGGCATCTGGCGCCCCAAGGAACTCGAGCCCTGATCCGCACATGAACCGAGCACTGACCCGCAGAGCGTTCCTTTGCAGTTCCGGTGCGGCCCTCGCCGCCGGCGGGTTGGCGCGCGTCGACCGGTCACCGGAGGAGCCGACGGCCGCCGTGAGCCTCCCTCGCGACCGTCGCTGCAAGAAGGCCCTCAAGATCGGGATGGTGCAGATCGAGGGCTCGCTCGCCGAGAAGTTCGCGTTGCTCCGGCGGCTCGGCTTCGACGGCGTCGAGCTCGACAGCCCCAACGATCTGAAGCTCGAGGACGTGCTCGCGGCGCGCGACGCGAGCGGTCTCGAGATCGAGGGCGTCGTCGACTCGGCGCATTGGAGCAAGCCCTTCTCGCATCCCGACCCGAAGGTGCGCGCCGAAGGCGTCGCTGCGCTCGAGACCGCGCTGCGCGACGCCAAGGCCTACGGCGCGAGTTCGGTGCTCGTCGTGCCGGGCGTCGTCGGCAAGGAGGTCGGCTACGCCGATGCCTACCGGCGCTCGCAGGAGGAGATCCGGAAGGTCCTGCCGCTCGCGAACGAACTCGGCGTGCGCATCGCGTTCGAGAACGTCTGGAACAACTTCCTGCTGAGCCCGCTGGAGATGGCGCGCTACGTCGACGAGTTCGGCGATCCGCTCGTGGGCGTGCACCTCGATCCGGGCAATCTCGTGCGCAGCGCGTGGCCGGAGCACTGGATCGAGGTCCTCGGCAAGCGGATCCAGAAGGTCGACGTGAAGGACTACAGCCGCAAGAAGCTCCACGACGAGGGGCTCTGGAAGGGCTTCGACGTCGAGATCGGCGACGGCGACACCGACTGGCCCGCGGTCATGAAGGCGCTCGACGCGGTCGGCTACGAGGGTTGGTTCGCGGCCGAGGTCGCCGGTGGCGGCGAGGCGCGGCTGAAGGAGATCGCCGTGCGCATGGACCGGATCTTCGCGAGCTGAGCGCCCGGGTGGGGGCTACTCGTCGATCGCGTCGTCGCTGCGGCGACCGCGCAGGATCGCGGCGATCGAACCCGCGGCACCGCCGATCACGACGGTCGCCGGCAGCCAGAACAGGAGCTGCACGCTCGCGAGCAGGAGCAGTCGATCCTGGGTCGTCGTGACCCCGGATTCGGCGGAGACCTGTTCGAGGTGCGTGCCCCACCCGAGCAGCACCGCGGCGATCGTCACCGCCGTGACGCCGAGTCTGGTCCAGAGCCCGTAGGCGAAGCCGTAGCGCAGCAGCTCGGGCCACGCGCGCCACGCGAAGGCGAGGGCGAGCAACGCGCCGATGCCGGCCGCGACGGGTTGCATCGGCCATTCGAGCGTCTCGGTGGCGATCACCATCGCCGCGGCGAGGAACACGGCGCCGAGCCCGTGCAGCAGGAGCGCCAGTCCCGGTCGGTCCGGCGCGTGTCCGCTGCCCGCGACGACGAAGCCCTGCACGAAGCCGACGATCGGGATGAGCACCCAGATGCCGACCGGCGAGAGCGTGGGACCGCCCTCGCGCGGGAAGAAGCGCGGGTCCCAACCGAGGTGCTCGCCGATCAGGCGCACCGCGAGCACGACGAACGTGAGGACGACGGGGACGCGGACGAGCGCGGTGCGCGAGGGGAGCGGGGGTGAGTCGGGCATGGTGGCGGCGACGGCGCGGTTCAGGCGGAGCGCGATCCCGAGGGACGCGCGAACCCGTCGTTCAGGCGTTCGATGATGCCGGTCGTCGCGGCCAGCACGCGCTCGACCTCGAGCTCGCTGCGGCGCGTCCAGCCGCGCGGCCGCGAGCGGAAGAGCGAGCTCGGCAGCCGCGTCCCGCGGTGGAACGCCTCGCCGATGCGCATCGCCGGCCAGGTGTCGCGCGGTTCGGCCTCGAGGCGACCGCGCACGTAGCCGGCCGCCAGCGCGCGCACGCGGGTATGCACGACGAACGCGAGGAGGGCGAGCACGCCGAGCTTCAGGGCCTCGCTGCCGAGCGGACCGAGGAGCCCCGCACCGGGGATCGCCTGCCAGCGCGCGAGGAGCGCGTCGAAACCGTGGCGCGAGACGAGGAACGCCGCGATCCCCGCGACGACGAGCAACAGGACGGCATCGACGCCGAGCACGATGCGCCGCCAGCGGGCGCGCGCCGCGAGCAGCTTGCCGATCGCGCGGTCGCGCAGCTTGGTCGCCGTGTGTTCGAGCGTCTCGACGATGCGGTAGGCGCGACCGACCTCGACCGCCTTCATCCGTTCCTGCAGCTCCGCGAGATCGCGGTCGCGCTTGCTCTCGAAGCGCTGGCGTTGCTCCGCGTCCGCGATGGGGATCGCGAAGTCGGGGTTGTAGATCGCGTAGAAGCGGCCGGAGGTCACGCCCTTCTCCGCGAGCGCGCGCTGCCACGCCGCGAAGACCTCCTCGGGGTTGTCCTCGCGGGCCGTCGTGTCCATCTGGTTGAGGATGAACAGGAACTTCTCGGCGTCGGCGCGCTCGCGCGTGGCGCCGACGAGGTACTCGAGCGTGTCGCGCATCGCGCCCGGCTCGGGGTGCCGCGCATCGAAGAACAGCAGGACGAGATCGCAGCGGTCGATCAGGTACGAGGTCAACCGGAGGATCGCCGCGCGCGAGTGGTCGGCATCGAAGCCCGGCGAGTCGATCAGGATGCGGCCGCGCAGCCGTTCGCTGGAGCAGGTCTTGAGCTGCAGGAAGCGGTCCGCGTGCGCGCTCTCCTTCTTCGCGATGCGCGCGATCTCCTCGTTGATGCCGAAGAAGGGGAAGCGCGGATCCGAGTCGAGGGCGGAGCCCGGCAGCACGCGCGGCTGCGCGTCCGCCGAGTGGCAGATCACCGTGAAGTGGTCGTCGACGGCCTGGTTGCCCGTGCGCTGCAGGGGCTGGCCGACGTACCAGTTGATGAAGCTCGACTTGCCGGCGGAGAAGGTGCCGAGCACCGCGATCATCGGCCACCACGGGACCTGATGCGCGAAGGACTCGGTCTCGCGCAGGAGCCCGATGCCGTGCACGACGCGATCGAGCGCGCGGAACTCGCGCACCGCTTCGAGCAGGGTCGGGTTCTCGCGTTGCAGGTGCTCTTCGAGCGCCGCGAGGCGGCGTTGGCTCTCGGTGACGGCTTGCTGCATGACGTGCGACGGTGGTGGAGCGATCCGCGGGTGACCGCGCGCGGGACGTGTTACGGGACGGCCCGAGCCGGCACAACGCCGCGTCCCGAATCGATCGCCGAAGGCCGCGTCAGCGCCGCTCCGGCGGCGCGCACTCGGTCGCGCGCAGCGCGTCGACGACGAGTGGAGCATCGCCGTGCGCCGTCAGCTCGACGGCGAGGGTCTGCCCCGCGTCGGCGATCGCGTACTCGCCCAGGGCGAGCGTGCGGGCACCCGCCGTGGCGCGGAGCTGCGCGGGTGCGCGCCCGTCGACGACCACCTGCCAGGTCGTCGGCGTCGCATCCTGGACGCGCAGCTCGAGCGCGTAGCGGCCCGGGCGCGCGGGCCGCAGCACGAAACGCGCGCGGGCGTCGCGGTCCTCGCTGCGCGCGGCGTCGCCGTCGAGCGCGCCTCGTGTCGGCACGGTCTGCCAGCTCGCGGGTGGGTGGAGCGTGGCGTCGTCCTCGTCGAGTTCGATCACGAGCGGCGCGCAGACGAGCAATGCATTCGCGACCCCGCGCTCGCCGGCGTGATCGAAGCGGCGGTCGTCGCAGGGGTGGTTCACGATCCCGTCCTGCGCGAGCCACATCGTGGTGGAGCCGCCGCCGTCGAGGTTGAGCGCCTCGACGCAGCCGAGCGCCTGCAGGACCGCGGTGAGTTCGTCGAGGGAGAGACCGGCCGCGCGTTCGTCGCGCCCGTCGGCCGTGAGCAGGAGCAGGGAGCGGTCGCGACACAGTCCCAGCGCGGTCCGCGGGTGGCGCGGGTCGGTCGTGCGCGGCCCCGCCGTGGGGCGACCCGCGTGCAGCAGGCGGGGACCTGCGGCGAGCGCCGTCGCGAGCGTGTCGGCCTCGATCGCGTCGACGCGCGTGATCGCCGGTCGCGCATCCCGACCGACGACGAACGCGAACGCGCGCGACGAGCCGCGCCCGTCCGCGCGCAGCACACCGTCGACGACCAGCAGGCCGTCGGGCGCGCCGGTCTTCGTGTCGAAGAAGCCGCCGTTCACCGCCGCGAGGGCATCCTGCTCGCGCGCGAGCGTCGACGTCGGCACGCGGGCGAAGGGTTCGGGCGCCGCGACGCGCAGCGCGCGCGGTGTCGTCGCGCGTGCGGGAGCGATCCGCAGCACGTTGAGGCACTGGGGTGCGGCGAAGAGCCGCGCGAAGCAGCGACTCCAGGTGACGCCTTCGCCGACCTCGCGCACACGCCACGCGCAGGCGGCGAGCTCGGACGCGAGCGTCTCCTCGCGCGCGAGCTGCTGGGCGAAGGGTCCGCAGCCGAGCGCGGCGAGGGCCAGGACGGCCGCGAGGTGTGAGGGGTTCGTCATCCCGGCGATGCTAAGGCGTGCTCACCGGGCGTCGGTGAAGGTCGCTTCCGACCGCAGCCGGTCGCGTAGACTGCCCCGCTTCCATGCGCGCCTTCCACCTCGTCCACGGCGCCGCGACCCTGGCATCCCTCGCCGTCGCCGGCTGGATGCTCGGCCGGCCCCTGCTCCGCGAGCGCGCGCAGCGCGGCAACTACGCCTTCGGCTGGTACGGCTGGCAGGAGCTCTGGCTCGGGGTTCCCGCCGCGCTCGTCGCGGTGGTGCTGCTCGCGCTCCTCCTCGTGCCTCGCGCGCGCCGTGTCCGCGTCGGCATGCGCGCGATGCTCGCGACCGCGGCGGTGCTCTCGGCGGTCGCGGCCTTCGACCTCACCCATGCCTTCCTGCTGCGCGGTGCCTGGCGCTCGGACTTCTGGCTCGACCTCGGCCACATCGATCGGGCGGACAACGAGCCGGATCCGCAGCTCGGCTTCCGCCGCAAGCCCTTCACGCAGTGGACCGGCCGGGTGCCCGGCACGGATCGCGTCGTCGAGTACGCGACCGACGAGCACGGCTTCCGGAACCCGCGCGATCGCCGTCGCGCCGAGCTCGTCTTCGTGGGCGACTCCTACACGGAGGCGGCGCAGATCGAGCGGGAGAGCTGCTTCGTGGAACTCGTCGGCGAGCGGCTCGGCAAGTCGGTGCTCAATCTCGGCCGCGGTGGCTACGGACCGCAGCAGGAGGCGATCGTGCTCGAGCGCCATGCCCTGCCGGCCTCGCCGAAGGTCGTCGTGTGGCAGGTCTTCGACGGCAACGACCTCCGCGATGCCGAGCAGTTCGCGTCGTGGTCGCTCGGCGAGCGCGGGGAGCTGCCGCTGGCCGAGCGCTACTTCGCGAACTCGTTCTTCCACCCGCTGGTCGCGGCCACGCTGCGCGACAAGCGCGGCGACTTCGCGACGCTGCGCTTCGACGACGGCCACACGGAGCCCGTCGCCATCCGCTACCGCTGGTCGCCCGAACAGGTGACGGAGCGGCCCTCCGGCTGGCGCGAGGCCGAGCGCGCGTACCGCGGCGGCCTCGCGCGTTGCCGCGCGGCCGGCGTACCGGTCGTCGTGGTCTTCGTGCCGGTCGCCGCGCGGATCCTGCAGGAGCGCCTGACCTTTGCCGACCCAGAGGATGCGTCGCGCTATGCACCGCAAAGCGCCGGGAACGGCAACGACTTCGCCGGCGCGATGCGCCGGCTCTGCGCGGAGCTGTCGGTCCCGATGATCGACCTCACCGAGGTCTTCGCGGCCGCGGCACGCGAGCGGGCCGATGGCATCTACCTCCCGCGCGACGAACACCTCGATCGGCGCGGTCACGAGCTCGTCGCCGACGCCCTCTGCGCGTGGTACGCCGCGCGCGGCTGACGCGCGGGCGCGCGCCTCATCGGAGCGGCGGCGCGCCGGCGCGGATCCACACGGTCCACGGCTTGCCGGGCGGATCGAAGCGCGTCCATTGCGCGCGGTACCTCTCGAGGTAGGGAAACGCGAACTGCAGTGCGAGGTCGGAGTACTGACCGCTCGGCAGCGTGATCAGGTACTGCACGCGGTAGTGCTCGACGACCTTCTCGAAGGCCTCGGGGGCATCGAAGGGCGTGGCGACGGTGCGGTGACCGCTGACGTGGCGGAAGGTCAGCGCCTCCTGCACCATGACGGTCGCCGCCGCGGGCACGTGCTCACGGGCCCACTCCGCGGACTCGTGCATCGGCACATCCGGCAGCGGCGCGAACTCACGGCCGCCGACGAGATCGCGCGCGAGTTCACCGCCGCCCGGGATCGCGGCGATCGCGGCGCGCAGCAGCGCGACGCGGCCGGGTGACGCGAAGCGGGCGCCGACGAGCTCGCCGAAGCGCTCCGGGCCGATCCGGCGCACGATGCCGTCGACGAAGGTCCAGTTGACGGCGACGACGATCGGGAAGACCGGCAGCAGGTACCGATAGAAGATCGCGAAGACCGCGGACAGCGCGAGCAGGTACGCGATCGCCGCGCCCATGGCGGCGGCGGCGATCCGGCGCCGCACGAGCGTGAGCATCGCGAGGGCGAAGATCCCCCCGAACGCGGTCGGCCCGTGCACCGTGACGATCTCGTAGACGTGGTGCAGGAAGCGTTTGAGCACGGGCGTGAGCCCGTAGGCGAACATGCTCTCGCCGAGGTCCTTCGGGTCGTACGCCGGGTCGGCCCAGTAGACCTTGCGGATGTGCGCGTACTCGAAGGCCGGGTCGTTGGCCGCGGCCGTGAGGTACTTGTTGCCCGAGTACAGCGGGTCGCCGAAGAGCTCGTGGTTGCGCAGCAGCCAGGGCAGGCAGACGAGCAGGAACACGGTGCCGAACGCCATGAGGCGAAGGGCATGCGTGCGGAGCGTGGCGCGCTGGGCGACGACGAGCGCGAGCGCCATCGCGGGGACGAAGAGCAGTGCGGTGGGCTTGAGCCAGAAGCCGAGCGCGAGGAGGAGTCCGGCGCCGGCCGCGGCGAGGACGCCGGGCCGCAGGGCGCAGACGAGCGTGGCGGTCGCGGCCACGGTGAGCGGCAGATCCGCCATCGCCTCGTGCGCGTGGTCGCGGATCGCGCGTTCGAAGGTCACCGAGATGGCGGCGACGAAGGCGAACGGCGACGACGCACCCATGCGGCGCGCGAGCGCGAACGCGAGCAGCGGCAGGGCGAAGCAGGCGAGCAGCGCGGAGGGCAGCGCCGACACGGCATCCGAGCGGCCGAAGACGCTCCACGCCGCGGCGATCAGGACGCCCGGACCCGGTGGATAGAAGTCCTCGGGGTGATCGATCTCCGGCCCGTAGGCGACGTGGAAGTGGCGCACGAAGCCGACGGACAGCGTGCCGTCGCGCAGGAGGGAGTCGGCCTGTTCGGCGTACGCGCACTCGTCGGGGTTCTTGACGAAGCTGCGCTCGCGCAGCACGAGGAGCGTGGCGCCGAAGGTCAGCGTGCAGACGACGAGCAGGAGGGCGCACCAACGGCGCACGTCGGTCGCGTCGTTCCCTGGCAGGGGCGGGAGTTCAGCGGACATGGGATGCGGGAGCGACGCCGCGGTAGGCCTTGAGCACCGGACGCTTGCCGGAACGCTCGAGCGGGATCTCCGTGACGGCGTCCGCGAGCACGCGGATGCCGTCCCCCGCGATCGCGGCGAGGTCGTCGCGCACGCGGGCGAGCAGGGCGGCCGTTCGCGACGGCTCGGCGTGCTCCGCGCGCGGCACGAGCCGCAGGCGCAGCAGGTCGGGCTCCTCCTGCACGACCTGGTAGAGCCGCACCGCGTCGGCGTGGCCGCGCACGACGAAGAGCATGTGGCCGACCGTCGTCGCGTCGAGCACGACGCCATTGGGCAGGCGCAGGATCTCCTGCGTCCGCCCGTCGAGCCGTCCCATCACCGGGAAGCGCTGCGCACCCCGCGCCTCGCGGCGCGTCGCGAGGTCGCCGGTGTCGTAGCGCAGGAACGGCATGACCTCGTTGTGGAGGTTCGTCAGCACGACGCGCCCGCACTCGTCCTCGTCGCAGGCGCGGCCGTCGTCGCGCAGCGTCTCGAACACGACGAGGTCGGGGTGGACGTCGAAGCGCGTGGGATCACCCGGTGGGCTCTGCGCGCACCAGAACTTGAACTCCCGCTGTCCGTAGCGATTCGCGAGCGGCGCGCCGAAGGCGGCCTCGAGCGCGGTGCGGCGCTCGACGGTGAGCGTCTCCGCGATCGTGATCACCGCGCGCAAGGGCCGCGGCGGTCGCCAGCCGGCGCGCAGGAAGCTCTCGGCCAGCACGGCGAGCGTCGAGGTGTAGCCGAGCAGGTACTCCGGTCGGAACCCTTCGAGCAGGGCACGCACGCGTTCCGGGCTCGCCTCGAGCGTGGAGAGCCGGCGCATCGTCGTGCGCTCGTAGCGCGCCTGCATGCGGCGCGTGAGCGCGGCCCGCACGCGCGCTCGCCACGGCGTACCCGCGGGCAACGGTGGCTCGGCCGCCGGCGGTCCCTGGATGCGCAGGCTGCGGTCGAAGGGATCGAGACCGTAGATCGAGTCGAAGAAGAGATGGCTCGCGAAGACGACCGGCATCGCCTTGCGGTCGAGCACGAACGCGAAGGGATCGCCCGTCGAACCGGAGGTGCGGTAGGGGATCCGGCGGTGCTCCGGAACGCCCTCGGCGAGGAACTGCTCGAGCGGTCGCGAGCGGAACACCGCCTTGTCGACGACCGGGAGCCGCACGAGATCCTCACGGCCGCGGACGTCGCCGGCGTCCATGCCGAGGCCGCGTGCCGCCTCACGCCAGAAGGGGACGCTGCGGATCGCGTGCGTCACGATCGCGCGGATGCGGGCCTCCTGGCGCGCATGGAGTTCGTCGGCCGACTGCGTGAGCGTCGCGCGCAGCTCGGCGAGCCCCGCGGTGAAGCGGCGGCCGACGAGGGTGCGGGCGACCGCGAGTCCGGCGCGGGCGAGCACCGACGGCGGGCGGGCGTCTTCGTCGATCCCGTGCGGAGCGGTCGGCATGGGCGGGCGGGAAGGCTAGCGCGACAGTCCCCTATCGGCCGCCGTGCGCTCGCGGCTTCCGCCGATCAGGCGATGTCTTCGAGGCCCGCCGGTGCCGGCGCGCCGGGCGGGGCGTCGAGGAAGAGCCGCGCCCAGATCTCCGCCATCAGCATCGCCCAGAGCCGGAACGACCAGACGCGGTGCGCGATGAACGCGGCGCTCTTCCGCGGCCGTCCCGCGCGGAGCGCCGCGACCCGCGCCGGGTCGAAGAAGCCGCGCTGGGCCACGCGATCCGGCGGCAGGAGGCGGTCGCAGAGTTCCAAGAGCGTGTCGACGAGCCGCTGGTCGAGCTGCATCTGGAAGCCCCGCTTGCGCCGCTCCACGATCCGCTGCGGCAGGAGCGGGCGCAGCGCCTCGCGGAGCAGCCACTTCTCGACGCCCCCGCGGCGGATGAGATCGCCGGGGAAGGTCGCCGCGAGTTCGACGACGTCCTTGCCCAGGAACGGGACGCGCAGCTCGAGACCGTGCGCCATGCCGGTCGCGTCGGCGCGCTTGAGCGAGAGCTCGTGGAGGTAGCCGCGCTGGTCGTGGTTGAGCGCGCGCTCGAGTGCGCGTTCGCGCGGCAGCCCGGCGAGCGGCGGTTCCGCGGCGCGCGGCATGGGGTCGGCCATCGGCGAGCCGGCGAGCCGGCCGAACGCGAGGCGCGAGATGGCCGCGCCGAGCAGGTGCCGCGGCTGGCGGTCCGCATACATGTAGACGCGCTCGTAGAGCGCGCTCCGCAGACCGGGCGTGAGGCGCCGCTTCGCATCGAAGAGGCGATAGCGGTCGTAGCCCGCGAACAGCTCGTCGGCGCCTTCGCCGACGAGCAGCACCTTCACGTGCTGCGAGGCCGCCGCGTAGTTGAGGTACATCTGCACGGCCTCCATCTGCCCGAGCGGTTCCTCGAGGAACCACATCACCTTGGGCAGCAGGTCGAGGACGTCCTCCGACTGGATCATGATCTCGTGGTGCTCGGTGCGGCAATGCTCCGCCACCACGCGCGCCGCCTGCAGATCCGGGTCGTCCTGGCCGTGGCCGACCGTGTACGTGCGCACCTTCGCGCCGTGCTCGGCCATGAGCGCGACGACCCCGCTCGAGTCGAGGCCGCCGCTCAGCGCCGCGCCGAGCGGCGCGTCGCTGATCATCTGCGCGCGGACGGTGCGGCCCAGCACCTCGCGCAACGTGCGCGCGGCGTCCTCCGCCCCCCAGGCGCGCGGCCGTGGCTCGGGGTAGCTCCAGTACGGCGAGACCGCGATGCGCCCGTCCTGCCACACGAGCTTGCGACCCGGCGCGAGCTTGTGCACGCCGGCGAGCATCGACTCCTCCTCGAGGTTGCACGCGAAGCGCATCGTCGAGCGCAGGGCGCGGCGATTGACCTCGCTGACGAAGCCGGGCAGGAGGCGGAAGGGCTTGAGCTCCGAGGCGAAGGCGATGCCGCCGTCCCGGGCGTGCCAGTAGAGGGGCTTCACGCCCGAGCGATCGCGCGCGAGCAGCAGGCGCCCGGCGGCGGCGTCCCAGAGCCCGAAGGCGAAGATGCCCTCGATGCGCTCGAGCACCGCGTCGCCCCATTGCCGATAGCCGAGCAGGATGACCTCGGTGTCGGTGTGCGTGCGGAAGCGATGGCCGAGGCGTTCGAGCTCCGCGCGGACCTGGGGGAAGTCGTAGATCTCGCCGTTGAAGACGATCGTGAGCTCGCCGTCCGCGCTCTGCATCGGCTGGTGACCCGCCGGCGAGAGATCGAGGATCGACAGACGACGGTGACCGAAGACGACGTCGCCGTCGCTCCAGAAGCCCTCGTCGTCGGGGCCGCGGTGCGCGATCAGGCGCGTCATGCGGCGCACGACCTCGGCGTCCGCCAGTCGGATCGCGCCTACGATGCCGCACATGCGCGGGTCCGCCGGGCTTCCGAGAGGGCGAGCATGACGAGACCGACCAGCGCCGCGGCACCGGCGATCGCGCCGCCGAACTGGGCGAGTCCGGCACCCGCCGCGCCGCGCTGGGGCACGAGCCACAGCGCGAGCCCGCCGACGACGGCACAGCGCACGAGCAGCGCGAGGAGCTGCAGGCGCGGACGGAGGAGGTACTGGCAGATCACGCCCAGGGGCGCTTCGAACAACATGACGAGCGCGAACGCGGCGAGCCCGAGGAAGCCGGGGACGAACCCCGCGAGGTCGGGGCGCAGCGTCGAGAGCACCATCGGCACGACGAGCGCCGTGACGAGAGCGACCGCGCTGCACGCGAGCGCGAGGCGCGCCGCGGCGCGCAGGCCCGAGCGCAGGAAGACCGGCACGTTGCCCAGCTCCCCGAGGCGCGCGGCGCGCGGCAGCAGCGACTGGTAGAAGGCGACGAAGACCGCGAAGAAGATCTGCACCACCTGCGCGGCGAAGGCGAAACGACCCGCCTCGGAGGGTTCCCCCAGGCGCTTCAGCACGATCAGGCCGAGCGCGTGCGAGAGGACCGTCGCGGCGTCGCTCATCCCGATCCACTTCGTGTAGTGCAGCTCGCGCCAGAACATCGCGGCGCCGGCGTGCCAGCCGAAGCGGCGCACGACCGCGCCGAGGAGGACCACGCCGGCGGCGAAGGTCGCGGCGCCGTAGGCGATGATCGGCAGCACCGAGTCGTTGCGCGTCACGGCGCACGCGGCGACCGTCACGACGAGCCGCAGCGCGGGCATCGCCGCGGTGAGCAGCCCTGCGGCGCGGTAGCGGAGGCGCGCGAGGACCACCGCGCAGCCGAGGTCGAACCACGCGGAGCCGACGCTGCCCAGTGCGACGCCCAGGATCACGGGCCACGGCACGGAGCCGGGTTCGAGGGGCGCGACGAGGAGGCCCAGGAGGAGGGCGGCGAGGCCGAGACCGCCGCTGATGCTCACCGCCGCGCGCACCGGCTCGAGCCGGTCCTGTGCGGCGGTGTGCATGCGCACCACGCCCTGGTCGAGGCCGAGCAGCACCCCGCGGCTCACCACCACCTGCAGCGAGACCGCGACGAAGAAGGTGCCGAAGGTCTCCAGCTCCATGAAGACGAGCGCGGCGAGCAGCATGAGCGCCGCATTCGCCACCGTCATCGTGAGGCGCCCGAAGAGGAGCCAGGTGAGACCGCCCGGACCGTGCCGGGTCCTGCTCGCGCTCATGCGCGGACGGTCTGCGACGCGAGGGGGATCGGGCGACCGTCGAGATCGCCGGGCAAGGGGACTCCGGCCGCCGCGAGGATCGTCGGCGCGACGTCGTAGATCGAGTGTCCGTGCAACTCGGCGCCGGCTTGGATGTCGGCACCCGTGGCGATGAAGAAGCCGAGCGGGACGTGGCTGCCCGTGCGCGAGTCCTGCGAACGCACCGCGAGCGTGCCGAAGTCCGGCGAGTGGACCTTGGTCCACACGAAGCTCTGGTCCCAGAGCACGCAGAGGTCGGGGAGCTGCTCGCGGTAGGGACCGTGCGTCTCGTCGTGCAGACGGATGACCTCCGCGACGACCCGGCGCCCGCTCTCCGGGTCGGTCAGGGCGAGCAGCTTCTGGCTCAGCTCGTCGCAGAGCGCCGCGTACTCCGCGCCGGGCGCGACGCTGCCGTCCTTGTCGCGGCCGCGCACCGCGATGCGGATCGCGCCGACCGTGTCGTTGTTCGGGACCGCGAAGGCGCGCCAGCCGGTCCAGTCCCGGCGGCCGGCGTACCAGCGGAAGAGCAGCTCGTCCTGCCAGGACTTCGGCAGGCGGTTCTTGATCGCGTACTGCAGACGGCCGGGGACGACGAGCTTGAGCTTGCGCCAGAAGCTCGCCTTGGCGGGCCTCGCGACCGTCGCCTCGGGCAGCCGGCGCGCGGGACTGCGGCCGTAGCCCCAGAGCTCGAGGATCTCGCCGAGGTGCCACGACGCGTGGCGCAGCGGCCCCATGCCGTGGCCCGCGAGCACCATCACGCGCACGTCGGGTCCGGCCGCGGCGATGGTGGCGCCGATCGCGTCGTCGACGGCGGCGTAGACCCGCTCGATGCTGTCCGCGAGACCCTGCGCGACGATCTCCGCGTGGCGTTCGTGCGTGGGATCGACGCCGTGCCAGTAGTGGTGACCGACCTGGTGGAGCTCGGAGAAGCCGGCGAAGAAGACGTCCCAGCGCTGCTCGCGCACGAGCCAGGTCAGGAGTTCCTTGCGCATCGCCGCGCCGCGCAGGAGGCGATCGCGCATGTCGCGCCGCGACTCGAGACTCGCGTCGATGCGGTCGACGTCGCCGACGGGATTGCGACCGAAGCGCCGCTCGGCCTCGGCCCAGAGGCCCTCGGGCGTCGAGGCCTTCGGCGACTTGGTCGCGTGGGCTCCCCAGTTGGCGATCATGAAGCCGTTGAGGGGCCGCGTGCAGGGGTACTTCACGGCGTCGACGACGCCCACGCGCTGCCCCGCGTCGGAGAGCAACTTCCAGAACGGGCGCTTCGTGAAGCCATCGTCCTCGACGTGGCGCAGGTCGCGCGTGCGCGGGTCGTATTGGACGTAGAAGTACTTGTCGAAGCTCGCCGGGTTCTGCCCGCTGTAGATGCAGGACCAGACGGTGTCGGGCAACACGCGCGCGGTGCTGCGCAGGGTGCCGTGCGTGCCCTCGCGGAGCAGCCGCTGGAAGGTCGGGAGCTTGCCGGCGGCGACGAAGCGCCGGATCAGCGTCCAGTCCGCTGCATCGAGGCCGAAGACGAGTTGCCGTTGCATCGATCGATCCGTTTCGCGTTCGCGCGGCGTTCCCGCGCCGGATCGGCGGGGGCGCATCGCAGGCTCAGGCCACGGGCGTCGGAGTCACGTCGCCCACGCGCCGCGGCTGCTTGCGATCCATGGTCTCGTGGTACTCGGCGTCCACGTTGACGTTCCAGATGTCGTAGTTCGCGCCGAGGATGTTGCGGGCCGCGAAGATCGCGGTCAGCATCGAGTGATCCTGGTTGTTGTAGCGGTGTTGCCCGTTGCGGCCGACCTGCTGGATCCCGCGGATCCCACCGAGCCAGGCCTTGAGCGTGTCGACGGCGGCCTGGAACTGCGCGTCGTAGACCGGATAGGCCTTCTCCATCCGCACGACCGAGCCATCGCGGACGTCCTTGCGCGAGGCGAGTCCGAGCTTCTCGAGTTCGAGCCCACCGAGCTCGACGAGCTGCTCGTCGGACTGGGCCCAGAGGCCCTTGCCCTCGAAGACGAAGTACTCGAGGCCGAGGCAGGTCTTGCTCGGGTCCGGGACCATGTGCGGGCTCCAGTTCTTGAAGTTCTGGATGCGTCCGAGCTGGACCTCGGGCGAGTGCACGTAGATCCAGTTGTCCGGGAAGAGGTCCGCCGCGTCGAGGACGAGACTGACGGTGAGGAAGTCGCGGTAACGGAGCTTGTCGGCGGCGGCGAGCACGTGCGCCGGCGGCCGCGGGTCCATCAGGCGCACGGCCTCGCTGATCGGCATGCTCGAGACGAGGTCCGTCGCGGGCAGCCGCTCGAGATTGCCCTCGGCGTCGACGATCGTGACGCCGGTGAGCACCCCGTCGTGGTGGTGGATGCGGTGCACGCGGCGGCCCATCGCCACGCGGTGCCCGCGCGCCACGACGAGGTCGCGGCAACGCTCCCACATCTGCCCGGGGCCGAGCCGCGGGTACTCGAACTGATCGATCAGCGTCTTGATCGTCGAGTCACCCTTCTTCGGGAACAGCGCGTTCTTGATCGCCTTGCCGAGCGAGAGGTTCTGGATCCGCTGCGCGGCCCAGTCCGCGCCGAGCTCCGTGCACTTCATGCCCCACACCTTCTCGGTGTAGGTCTTGAAGAACATCGAGTAGAGCTTGAAGCCGAAGCGATTGCTGACCCACTGCTCGAAGTTGACCTCCTCCTTGCTCGGGAAGAGCTTGGCCCAGAGGTAGCTCGCGACGCAGTGCGCGGTCTCGATCGGACCGACCTTGAAGAGCGCCTCGAACGGTCGCAGCGGGTAGTGGAAGAACTTGTTGTTGTAGTAGATGCGCGAGAGGCGCGGCCGCGTGATGAACTCGTCGGTGAGGATCTCGTGCCAGATCCGGTTCACCTCGTCGCTCTTGGTGAAGAAGCGGTGCCCGCCGATGTCGTACCGGAAGCCCTTGTATTCGACCGTGCGCGAGATGCCGCCGACGGTGCTCGGGTCCTTCTCGACGATGGTCGTCGGGACGCCGTGCTTGCTGAGCTCGTACGCGGCGGTGAGTCCGGCGGGACCCGCGCCGACGACGACGACCTGACGTTCCTTCATGCGCCGAGGCTCCGCTGGACCTGCGCGGTCCGCGGCAGGGGCTGCAGTTCACGGATCGCGGGGCCTTCCTGCGAACGCGCGGCACGCCGCTGGTCGCGGGCGTGGCGCAGCCAGCCGAGCGGGACGCTGGCGGCGCAGCAGAGCTGGAAGATCAGGTGCATCGGGAGGACGGCCACGGCGAACGCGACACTGCGCTTGCGCGCGAAGAACTCGTACAGATCGGAGTGGCTCGACGCGAGCGCCAGCAGGAGGCCGACCGGGAGGAAGGCCCAGGGATCCTGCGCGAACGCCGCGGCGAGCGACGTCGCGAGGATCGGCAGGGCGAGCGCTCCGGCAACAGGGAGCGCGCCGCGGCGGCCGCCCCAGGTCGAGACGAGGCCCGTGGCACCGAGCAACGCGAGCGCGGGGAGCGCGGCGGATGGCCCGGCGAAGATCGCGACGAGCAGGAGCGAGAGCACGAAGCTGCCGGCGACGAGCGTCGCGAGCTTGCTGCGGAAGGAGAGATTGAGGTCCTTGGGGTCGTGTCGGTCGCGCAGCATCAGCGCGATCCAGGGCACGCCGCGGAGGAACACGTCGGTGCGGATCAGGTCGAAGAGCTGCCAGCGCTTCGCGTGCGTCGCCAGCATCGACTTCTCCAGGCGGATGCGCTCGCCGCGCCCATGGAGGCGGAAGCCGAGCTCGATGTCCTCGATGCTCGGCTTGCGGTAGCCCTCGTTGAAGCCACCGACCGCGAGGAAGACGCGGCGCCGGATCGCCCCGCAGCCGGTCCAGAAGGTCTTCGCCTCGGGCTTCGCGCCCTGGTGGACCCAGTGGTGGAAGAGGTTCTTGTACTGCGCGATGAAGTGCGGGTCGGCCGGAGTCTCGTCGTAGCTGCCGATCACGGCCGCGAGCGTCGCATCGGCGGCCAAGGTGCGGACCGCGATCTCGATCGTCTGCGGGTGCACGCGCACGTCGGCGTCGGTGAAGAACAGGATCTCGCCGCTCGCGAGCTCCGCGCCGCGGTTGCGGGCGAAGGCCGGACCGCGGTTGACGGGCAGGCTCCCGACCGTGGCGCCGAAGGACTTCGCGAGGCTCGCGACGTCGACGGTCGACGCATCGTCGATGACGATGAGCTCGTGCACCGCGAGCGTCGAGGCGCGGATCGCCGTCAGGCAGGCGCGGAGGTCGTCGAGGCCGTTGCGGACGGCGATCACGACCGACACGCGCGGCAGTGCCGCAGCCGCGGCGGGGGAGAGAGACCCGGTGTTCATCCGTGGGTGCGAGTCAGGACGGGCCGGGGGAGCGAGGCGAAGACCCCGAAACCCTTCCCGTCGAGCCGCGGAAGTCTAGCGCGCGTTGCGAGCGACGCTCTCCGGGGGCTCCTGCGGCGAGGCGGATGGGGCGATGCGGCACGGCGAAGGCTCGCGCCTTCTGGCCTTGTCATCGCCGTCCCTCGCGTGCGTCCCGGCCCTGGACGTCGCCGTCGCTCAGAGCTGTCCGCGGAGCACATCGCCCGGCTCGCCGCGCTCCCGCACCAGGCGCGCGGTGCCGGCCTCGACGAGGACCTCGGCCGGACTCGGATGACCGAGGAACGCGCTGGGGCTGAAGCTCAGGCCGTAGGCCCCGACGTTGAGGACCGCGACGAGCTCGCCGACGGCCAGCGGAGGCAGGCGCAGGTCCTTGCCGAAGCGATCGGCAGGAGTGCAGAGCGGACCGCCGAGCGTGACCGGTTCGTGCGGAGCACCCCGCGGCTCCGCGGCCCGCACGATCGCATACGCGCGCCGCACGACGGCGCCGAGTCCCGCGGCCGCGCCGCAATGGTGCATGCCGCCATCGAGCACGATCTGACGCCGTCCTCCCGAGTCCTTCGCGTCGACGACGCGCGTGAGGTAGACCCCGCAACCCGCGCAGAGATGCCGGCCGAGTTCGATCACGGCGCGCCGCGTGTCGCCGCGCGCCGACCGGAGCTCGCGCAGTCCGCGCCCGGCGCCCGCGAGGTCGAAGAGCGGATCGCCGTCGTAGACCGGCCAGCCGAAGCCGCCGCCGTAGGCGAGCGTCGAAAGCGGGCGACCCAGCGCGAGCTCGACCTCGTCGCCGAGTCGCGCGAGCTTCTCGCACGCGGCGAGCCACGCCGCGACATCGAAGGCCTGCGAGCCGCCGTAGGCGTGCAGGCCGAGCAGCGTGCACTCGTCGTCGCGTTCGATCGCACGCGCGAAGTCGACGACGCGCTCCAGGTCGACGCCGAAGCGGCTCGCGCTGTCCGCCATGCGCAGGCGCGCGCCGTCCTGCGCCGCGTTCGGGTGCACGCGGATCTGCACGCGCGGACGCACGCCGAGCTCGCGCGCCAGCGCGACGAGCCGGGCGTATTCGCCCTCCGATTCGAGGTTGATCGTGGCATGCACGCGTAGCGCCTCGCGCAGGTCGCGCTTGGACTTCCCGGGGCCGGCCATCTGCATCGCCTCGCCCGGGAAACCCGCGCGTTCGGCGAGCAGGATCTCGCCCGCGGATGCGAGCTCGGCGCCGGTGCCGCTCGCGTGCGCGATGCGCGCCAGGGCGAGGCTCGGATTCGCCTTCAGGGCGAAGAGCAGCTCGCAGCCCTCGAAGGCGCGCTGCACGCGGGCGATCTGCGCGCGGAAGGCCCCCGCGTCGTACGCGTAGAGCGGGGTGCCGAACTCGCGCGCGAGGGCCTCGGCGTCGAGCCCGCCGATCGTGAGCGGTCCGTCCGCGACGCCGAGTGCACCGAGCGCGGCGTCCCGCGCGCTGGTGGCGGTCCCTGCTTCGTCGCTGCTCATCGCGCGCAGGATGCCGGAGCGCGTCGTCGCGCGCGACCCTTTCGCGCCGCGACCCGCGGCCGCTTCCCGCGTCCGTGCGGACGGACTCGTGGCGTCGGCTCGGGGCCGCGGGCTATCGTCTCGCGGCCGTGAACCCAGCCGCAGGAAGCGATCCGACGCCGCTCGACGAGGCCGGCCGTGCGCTGCTGATCGACGCGGCGCGCGAGGTCGCGCGCCGTGCCTATGCGCCCGCGTCGAAGTTCCCCGGCGGCGCCGCGATCCTCGCGGCGGACGGGCGGGTGTTCGTCGGGTGCAACGTCGAGAACGCGAGCTATGGCCTCTCGATGTGCGCGGAGCGCGCCGCCGCGTTCCGCATGATCGCCGACGGCGCGTGGCGCATCGTCGCCGTCGCGATCTGGACCCGCCTCGCCGAGCCGGGTTCGCCGTGTGGGGCCTGTCGTCAGGTCCTCGCGGAGTTCGCGGGACCGGGCTGCGAGGTGATCCTCGCCGGCACGGGCGAGGCCGTCGTGCACACGACGCTCGGGGCGCTGCTGCCGCGCCCCTTCACGTTCCACGACGTCGAGAGCGGCGCCGGCACGGACTGAGAGCCCGAGAGAGAATCCATGGTACGGGCCCTCAGATGCTTGCCGGTGGCCGCATCCGCGGCCACGCAGAGGTCGAGAGACGGATTGTCTCTCAACCTCTGAGCGCGGCCGCGTTCCGCTCGTGACAAGCGCCGCGCGCGTCGGCACAGTGGGCCGCTCGTCCCTTCGCCATGACCAGAGAGACCGAGTTCCGGGTGCCGCCGGTCGATGCGATCGCGCTCGAGACGCGCGTCGCCGAGCTCACGACGCGTTCGATCAAACAGGCGGCCAAGCGGCAGGGCCTCGAGATGGTCATCGCGATGACCGATCTCACGACGCTCGAGGGCATGGACACGCCGGGCAAGGTGCGGGCGCTCTGCCGCAAGGCCTGGCGCCCGCTCGCCGGCCATCCCGAATTGCCGTCCTGCGCGGCCGTGTGCGTCTATCCCGACCTCGTCGGCGTCGCCGTCGAGGCGCTGCGCGGCAGCGCGGTGGCGGTGGCTTCGGTGGCGACCGCATTCCCCGCCGGCCGCGCCGCGCTCGCGGACAAGCTCGCCGACGTGCGGCGCGCGGTGGCGGCGGGGGCCGGCGAGATCGACATGGTGATCGACCGGGGCGCCTTCCTCGCCGGTCGCCATGGGCAGGTCTTCGACGAGATCGTGCAGGTCAAGGCGGCCTGCGGCGAGGCGCACCTCAAGGTCATCCTCGAGACCGGTGAGCTGCGCACCTACGACAACGTGCGCCGCGCGTGCCGCATCGCGTTGGCCGCCGGCGCGGACTTCCTCAAGACGAGCACGGGCAAGGTCAGTCCGGCGTCGACGATGCCCGTCGTGCTGCTGATGCTCGAGGCCGTGCGCGACCATTACCTCGAGACGGGTCGCCTCGTCGGGGTGAAGGCCGCCGGCGGCATCCGGGCGAGCAAGGACGCCCTGCGCTACCTCGTGCTCGTGAACGAGACCTGCGGCGATCATTGGCTCGACCCGCGCTACTTCCGGTTCGGGGCGAGCTCGCTGCTCAACGATGTGCTCATGCAATGGGTGCGGCTGCGCACGGGCGTCTACCAGCGGCCCGAGGACTACAGCAAGGATTGAGCGCCGCCCGGCCAGGTACCGCCATGACGAGACGTGAATCGCCGTCGCACCCGCCGCATCCGCCGCGCCCCGCGCTGAGCTTCGGCCAGAAGTGGCGCTATGCGCCGGCGCCCGAGGCGACGGACTTCGTTCGCATCGAAGCCCGCCATGGGCATTTCATCGGCGGCGCCTGGCACGTGCCGCACGGCGGGCGCTATCTCACCACGATCGAACCGGCGACGGCGACCCCGCTCAGCGAGGTGGCACTCGGCGATGCGCACGACGTCGACCGCGCCGTCGCCGCGGCGCGCGCCGCGCTGCCGGCCTGGTCGGCCTTGCCCGGTGAGGTGAGGGCGCGCTACCTCTACCGCATCGCGCGCGTGCTGCTCGAGCGGGCGCGTGAGTTCGCCGTCCTGGAGACGCGCGACGGCGGCAAGCCGATCCGCGAATCGCGGGACGTCGACATCCCGCTCGCCGCGCAGCACTTCTTCCACCACGCCGGTTGGGCCGACAAGCTCGAGCTCGCGTTCGGCGGCCGCGCCGTGCGGCCCGTGGGCGTCGTCGGGCAGGTGATCCCCTGGAACTTCCCGCTGCTGATGGCCGCGTGGAAGCTCGCGCCGGCCCTCGCGTGCGGCAATACCGTCGTGCTGAAGCCGGCCGAGACGACGCCCCTCACGGCGCTGCGCCTCTGCGAGGTCTTCCGCGACGCCGAGCTGCCCGACGGCGTCGTCAACGTCGTGACCGGCGACGGCACGACGGGCGCCGCGCTCGTGCGTCATCCGGATGTCGACAAGCTCGCGTTCACGGGGAGCACCGCGGTCGGCAAGGAGATCCAGCGGACGCTCGCGGGCAGCGGCAAGGACCTCACGCTCGAGCTCGGCGGCAAGGCCGCGCACCTCGTGTTCGAGGACGCGGCGATCGACGGCGCGGTCGAAGGCGTCGTGCGCGGCATCTTCTTCAACCAGGGCCACGTCTGCTGCGCGGGTTCGCGCCTGCTGCTGCAGGAGCCGATCGCGGAGCTCTTCGTGGAGAAGCTGCGGCGGCGCATGGATCGCATCCGCGTCGGCGATCCGCTCGACAAGAACACCGACCTCGGCGCGATCAACAGCCGGGAGCAACTCGCGCGGATCGAAGCGCTCGTCGCGCGCGGGGTCGCCGAAGGCGGGCAGCTCGTGCAGGCGGATTGCGCGCTCCCCGACCGGGGCTTCTGGTTCCGGCCCTCGTTCTTCACCGGCGTGAGCCAGACGGACAGCGTGGTGCGCGAGGAGATCTTCGGGCCGGTGCTCACGATCCAGACCTTCCGCACTCCCGACGAGGCGGTCGAGAAGGCGAACAACACGCCCTATGGACTCTCCGCCGGCATCTGGTCGGACAAGGGGGCCCGCATCCTCTGGCTCGCCGCCCGCATGAAGGCCGGCGTGGTCTGGAACAACACCTTCAACCGCTTCGACCCGGGTGCGCCCTTCGGCGGCTTCCGCGAGAGCGGCTTCGGCCGCGAGGGCGGCCGCATCGGCCTGACGGCCTACGCGAAACCGGTCGGGGGGCTCGTCCAGGGATGACCGATTCCACTCCCAAGCGCCCCGTCGTGCGCAAGACCTACAAGCTCTACGTCGGCGGCAAGTTCCCGCGCACCGAGTCGGGGCGCAGCTATGCGCCCGCCGGCTGCCCGACCGTGCAGGTGTGCCGCGGCAGCCGCAAGGACCTCCGCGACGCGGTCGTCGCCGCGCGCAAGGGCCTCGAGGATTGGGCGGGACGCACGGGCTACAACCGCGGGCAGATCCTCTATCGCGTCGCGGAGATGCTCGAGACACGCAAAGCCGCGCTCGCGGCCGAGATCGTCGCGGCGTCGGGCGTCGACCCGGCGGACGCGGAGCGCGAGGTCGAAGCGGCCACCGACCTCTGCTGCTGGTGGGCGGGCGTCCCCGACAAGCTCAATGCGCTGCTCGGCTCCCAGAACGACGTGAACGGGCCCTTCTTCGCGTTCTCGACCGTCGAGCCGACCGGCGTGATCGGGGTCCTCGCCGCACCGGAGACGGGCTTCTTCGGCCTCCTCGCGCTGATGCTCCCCCTGCTCGCGGGCGGCAATGCGGTCGTCGCCCTCGTCCCCCAGGACCGGCCGCTCGCCGCGCTCGCCTTCGGCGAGGTCTGCGCGAGCAGCGACGTCCCCGCGGGCGCCGTCAACCTGCTGAGCGGGCTCCGCAGCGAACTCGCGGGGCAATTCGCCTCGCACCGCGATCTCGACGGCCTGCTCGTCGCCGGTCTGCCCGAGGCCGCGCTCGGGGCGGCCGCCGCGGACTCCGTGAAGCGCATCCGCTACGCCGCGCCGGCGCTGCTCGAGCTGCAGGCCGCGGCGACGCCGCGGCGACTCGACTGGCTCGAGCCCTTCGTCGAGTGCAAGACGCTGTGGCACCCTGTGGCATGGTGAAACGGCGCCTGGTGAGACGGCGCCCGGCCCGCGCTCATTGCAGCAGGAGCACGATCGCGTTGTTCACCGGTTGCGGTCCGGCCGTCGCGAGCGTCGCCGTGTCGGAGCCCGCGAAGAGCGCATTGCAGAGCCCGGCGACGCCGAAGCTCGAGTGCACCGCGTTGCTCGTCGCGTAGTCCGCGATCTGCTGGGGCAGCGCGACGCGCGGGTGCATGAGCTGGGCGCTCAGCATGAGGGTCGAGCCCACGGGCAACGCGACGTTGAGCGCGAGCGACGCCGTGCCCGCGGCGCTCGCCGAGAGGTGCGCGGCGACGACCGGGATCACCGCGAGGTGGCAGCCCGGCATGCCGATCACGCCGAGGTCGAAGGGCAGCCGCAGCGCGCCCTGCTCCACGTTCTCGAAACCCAGGTTGAACGAGACCGGCACCGACGCCGGCAGCCCGCTCGCGCTGAGCGTGAACACACCGCTGCTCCAGGCGCCGCGGAGCACGCCGCCGCAGCTGGCGCGACCGGCGAGGTGCAAGGTGTCGGCGCTGGCCGGCGCCATCACGAAGCCGTCATTGCGCACGAAGGCGCCGCCGCTCGCCGTGCCGACCTTGAAGTCGACGACGAAGTGCTGACCGACGTGCACGAAGGGCGCATCGCCGGGAAACCACGCGGCCGCGACGTTCGGATCGGCGCTCGCCGCGATCGCGGGAAAGGCGACGCTGCGCGGTGCGAGGAACGTCACGGGCGCGGGGCCGAGGTTGTTCGCGAAGCTCGCGGTCACGGCGCCGAACGCGACGGGCGAGTCCGCGACGGCGATCTCGACGACGCGCGTCTGGGCCGCGGAACCCGCCGCGCGCGCGAGCCGGACGCCGATCGCGTTCACGACCTGCACGGGCGGGAGGTTCTCGCTCGCGAACCAGTACTGGGCGCGGAAGGGCGTGGTGGGGATGCCGAACGCGGTGGCGCCGGCATAGGCGTCGGTCGCGCTGCGCGGCAGCGCGCGGACCGCCTGTGCGGCCAGGGGGCCGAGGACGAGGCTCAGGCTCGCGCCGAGCGGGAGGAGCCTGCGGAAGAGGGCATCGCGCATGGGGGTTCCGGCGGGTTCGGTGGGGGGCGCGGCGGAGGATAGCGGGAGCCGCGGATTCGAGGTCCGCACCATTGACTAATGCCGCTCCGCGGCTGACACCGCGGGCCTCGTGAACTGGGTTCCCACCATCGCCTTCGGCCTGCTCGCGGCCCTCGTCTGCGGCGTGATCGCGCGTCGCCTCGGTCTCTCGCCGATCGTCGGCTATCTGATCGCCGGGGTCCTCGTCGGTCCGCATACGCCGGGCTTCGTCGGCGACCAGGCCCTCGCCTCGCAGGTCGCCGACGTCGGCGTGATCCTGCTGATGTTCGGCGCGGGCCTCTCGTTCTCCCTCCGCGACCTCCTGCTCGTGCGGAGGGTCGCGATCCCCGGAGCGCTCGTCGCGAGCGGGGTCGCCGTGCTGGGCGCGGCGGCGATCGGCGCGCTGGAGGGCTACGGCACGCGCGGGGCCCTCGTCTTCGGCCTCGCCTTCACGTCGGCCAGCACCGTCGTCATCGTGCGTGGCCTGCTCGAGATCGGTCAGCTCGGCAGCGCCGCGGGACGGATCGCGCTCGGCTGGTCGGTCGTCGAGGACCTGATCGTGGTGATGGTCCTCGTCCTCTTGCCGGTGATCGCCCAGGGCCCGGCGGGCTCGTCGCTGGCCGTCGACGTCGCGGCCGCGGTCGGGCGGGTCGGCGCGCTCGCGGCGCTCGTCTTCCTGGTCGGCCCGCTGCTCGTCCCGCGCGTGTTGGCGCTCGTCGCGCGGGCGAAGTCGCGGGAGCTCTTCACGTTGGCCGTGCTCGTCGTGGCGATCGGGGTCGCCGGTCTCGCCGCCGAGGTCTTCGGCGTGTCGCTCGCACTCGGCGCGTTCCTCGGCGGGATGGTCGTCGGACGCACCGATTCGAGCCATCAGGCGGCGGCCGACGCGCTGCCGCTGCGTGATGCCTTCGCCGTGCTGTTCTTCGTCGCGGTCGGGATGCTCTTCGATCCGCGCTTCGTCCTGGAGCGGCCGGGGCTCGTGTTCAGCACGCTCGCCGTGGTGGTGGTCGGCAAGCCGCTCGCGGCGCTGCTCGTCCTGCGGCGGTCCGGCGAGTCGCCGGGGACGACGCTGGCGGTTGCCGCGAGTCTCGCGCAGGTCAGCGAATTCGCGTTCGTGCTCGTGGCCTCCGCCGTGGAGGCACAGCTCCTGCCGGCGACCGCGCGCGACGCGGTCATCGCCGTCGTGCTGCTCGGGATCACGATGAACCCGCTCCTGCTGCGCGCGGCGGGACCCCTGTCGCGACGCCTCGCGCGCATCGTCGCTGCGCGCACCGAACCGGCGCCCGTCGTCGCGGATGCCGAGGCGGCGCCGCTGCGCGACCATGCCGTGCTCTGTGGTCACGGGCGCGTGGGGCGGGTGCTCGCGGAGCTCTTGGCGCAGCGGCAGCTGCCCTATGTGGTGATCGAGTCGGATCGGCGCATCGTCGAGGCGCTGCGCGCGCGCGGGGTCCGCGCGGTCTTCGGGGACGCCGGCAGCCCGACGGTGCTCGACGCGGCAGGCCTCGCGCACGCGCGCGCGCTGCTCGTCACGGTGCCCGATGCCGTCACGGCCCGCCTCGCGGTCGAACATGCGCGCGCGGTGTCGCCGACGCTCGAGTGCGTCGTGCGGCGCCACGAGCAGCACGCGCGCGACGAACGGCCCACGGCACGCGTGCACGAGGTGATGGCCGAGCTCGAACTCGCCTATGCCATGGCGCGGGCGACGCTCGAGCGCTTCGGCGTGCCCTCGGTCGAGGCCGATGCGCTCGTGATGGACCTGCGGCGCGGGCGCGGTCACGTCACGGCGAAGACCACGCGGATCGTCGAACTGCACGTGCCGGAGCGCGCGGCGATCGCCGGACGCCGCATCGACGAACTCCGACTCCCGCGCGAGGCGCTGATCGTGACCATCGCGCGCGCGGGGGAGTTCGTGATGCCGCGTGGGGACACGGTGATCCTCGGCGGGGATGCGTTGCTCGTCCTCGCGGAGCCCGCCACCGCGCAGGTCGTGGAGCAGCTGATCCGCGGCGGCGCGTGAACTTCGCGGAGTGCGGCGAAATGGACCGCCCCTCGCGCGGGTTGCCCTGATCGCGCCGATCCGCAGCGCCGATTGGTTCGCGCCCACGGCTGGTCCTACGCAGGTCCGCGCGCGGCCTGCCGGTCGCGCGATCGGCGGCTGCGCTCGCAGTCGGCTCCGCGTGCAGCCACGGCTGCCTTTCGTCCTGGGTGACCGCATGAACACGAATCGGTTCCGCTCCAAGCAGGCGCCTGCGTCCGAACTCCGTCCACGCGCGCTCGTCGCGTCGCTCGCCGCGCTGGCCTTCGGCTGCTCCCTCGCGAGCGGCTGCGCCAGTTCCGGCACCGACGCGCGAGCCGCCGACCCGGCCCGGCCGGATGCCGCCGAGTGCCCCGTGGTGGGCGCGGCGGCGCAGCCGGCCGCCAGGTCCAAGGACCCGTGGTGGCCGAACCGCCTCGACCTGAGCGCGCTCTATCGCGACCCGCGCGCCGGCGATCCGCTGGGCGAGGACTTCGACTACGCCGCGGAGTTCGCGAGCCTCGATCTCGCCGCGGTGAAGCGCGATATCGCGTCCATCCTCACGAGCTCGCAGGATTGGTGGCCGGCGGACTACGGGCACTACGGCCCGCTGATGATCCGCCTCGCGTGGCACAGCGCGGGCACCTACCGCACGATCGACGGCCGCGGCGGCTCGGCGTCGGGCTCGATCCGCTTCGCTCCGCTGAACAGCTGGCCCGACAACGGCAACCTCGACAAGGCGCGACGCCTGCTCTGGCCGATCAAGGCCAAGTACGGCAGGAAGCTCTCCTGGGCGGATCTGATCGTGCTCTCCGGCAACGTGGCCCTCGAGTCGATGGGCTTCACCACGTTCGGTTTCGCCGGGGGACGCGAGGACGTCTACGAGCCCGAGCTCGTGGACTGGGGACCCGAGACGGAGTGGCTGGCAGACCAGCGCTTCGGCCCCGGGCGCGAGCTCTCGCACCCGCTCGCGGCTTCGCAGATGGGATTGATCTACGTCAATCCCGAGGGCCCCAACGGCAGGGCCGACCCGCTGGCCGCGGCCAAGGACATCCGGATCACGTTCTCGCGCATGGCGATGGACGACGAGGAGACCGTCGCCCTGATTGCCGGCGGACATACGCTCGGCAAGGCGCACGGCGCCGCCGACCCCAAGCGCTGGGTCGGGCCGCCTCCCGAGGGTGCCCCGCTCGAAGAGCAGGGTCTCGGCTGGAAGAACGCCTTCGGCAGCGGCAAGGGCGCCGACACGATCACGAGCGGCTTGGAGGGGGCCTGGACCTCGACGCCGATCGACTGGTCGCACGAGTACTTCCAGAACCTCTTCCGCTACGACTGGGAGCTGACGAAGAGCCCGGCGGGGGCCCAGCAATGGATCCCGAAGGGCGCGGTCCGCCCCGACGTCCCCGATGCGCACGTCGCGGGGAAGCGTCACCTGCCGATCATGCTCACGACCGACCTGGCGCTGAAGGTCGACCCGATCTATGCGCCGATCGCGCGCCGCTTCCGCGAGAACCCGAAGGACTTCGAGGCGGCGTTCGCGCGGGCCTGGTTCAAGCTCACGCACCGCGACATGGGCCCGCACGCGCGGCTGGTCGGCACGGAGGTCCCGCCGCCGCAGCTCTGGCAGGACCCGGTCTCGCCGGTGGACCACGAATTGGTCGGCCCGCAGGACGTCGCGGACCTGAAGCAGCGCATCCTCGCGCTGGGCCTTCCGATCCCGCAGCTCGTCCGCGCGGCCTGGGCCTCGGCCGCGAGCTTCCGCGGCACGGATCTGCGCGGCGGCGCCAATGGGGCGCGCGTGCGCCTCGCCCCGCAGAAGGACTGGGAGGTCAATGACCCGGCGGAGCTCGCGACGACCCTCGCGGCCCTCGAGAAGCTCCAGGGCGAATTCAACGGCGGGCAGGGCGGCGGCAGGCGGATCTCGCTGGCCGACCTCATCGTGCTGGCCGGCTGTGCCGCCGTGGAGGAGGCCGCGAAGCGGGGCGGTCACGCCATCGCGGTGCCCTTCCGACCCGGTCGCACCGATGCCAGCGCGGCGATGACCGACGCGGCGTCCTTCGCGGTGCTCGAGCCGCGCGCCGACGGGTTCCGCAATCACCTCGGCAAGGCGTCTGACCGTCCGGCTCCGGAACTGCTGGTCGAGCGGGCCGCCCTGCTCACGTTGACGGCACCCGAGATGACCGTGCTCGTCGGCGGGCTGCGGAGCCTCGACGCGAATGCGAAGGGCTCGCGTCTCGGCGTCCTGACCGAGCGGCCGGGCACCCTCGGCAACGCGTTCTTCGTCCATCTCCTCGATCCGTCGACCGCGTGGCGGCGCTCCGCCGCCGACCCCCAGGTCTACGAGGGAGTCGACCGCAAGACCGGCGCCGTGCGTTGGACCGCGAGCGCCGTCGATCTCGTCTTCGGCTCGGACTCGCAGCTCCGTGCGATCGCCGAGGTCTACGCCGCGGCGGACGCCGAGCGGGTCTTCGTGGAGGACTTCGTGGCGGCCTGGACCAAGGTCATGGAGCTCGATCGCTTCGATCTCTGAGGGGGATCTCCGGCGGATCGCCCGGCACGCGCGCGGGCGGTCCGCGCTATCCTCTGCGCCCGCTTGCCCAGGCCGTCGTGCGCGGGGCCATCACCGCGGCGACTTCGTCACCCAGGAACCATGAAGCTCATCCCGACCCTCCTCGCCGTCGCCCTCGCCGCGGGCTTCGCCGCGGCACAGACCTGCACGTTCACCAACTTCGGCCGCCCCTGCGGTGGCACGCTCACGGGAACGCAGGTGCGCGGCTCCGGCGTCCAGATGGACGTCGCGCGCGCCATGCCTGGCGAGATCGCCCTGCTCGTCGTCGGCCATCAGGCCCCGCGCCCGCATCCGCTGCCCGGCAGCGCCTGCGCGCTGCTCGTCGATCCGCGCGTGATCCTGCACAGCAATACCGACCGCAGCGGTGCCGCGACCTTCCTCATGCGGCTGCCGAACGTCACGCCGCTCAACGTCGATTTCCAGTGCGTCGTGGTCGACGTCAATCGCACCGGTCGCGTCGCCGAGTCGACGAACGGCGTCAATCTCGTCTGCCGCTGAGCGGCGACGACGGCGAGCCTCATCGCAATGCGCCATCACCCCGCGCGGCTGAATCAGCACAAGCGTGACGGGGGCGCGTGGAGCGACGAGGAGATCGACGACATCGTCCGCGGTGTCGTCGATGGCTCGCTCGGGGACGGGCAGCTCGGCGCCCTCCTGATGGCGGTCTGCTGCCGCGGCATGAGCGCGCGGGAGACCGCGCGCCTCACGCTCGCCATGCGCGACTCCGGCCGCGTGCTCGAGCTCGGTGGCATCCCCGGCCGCAAGGTCGACAAGCACAGCACGGGCGGCGTCGGCGACAAGGTGAGCCTCTGCCTCGCGCCGCTGGTCGCCGCGTGTGGCGTGCCGGTGCCGATGATCTCGGGGCGCGGGCTCGGCCATACCGGGGGCACGATCGACAAGCTCGCCGCGATCCCCGGCTACCGCACCGACCTCGAGCCGGACGATTTCGTCGCGGTCCTGCGCGATTGCGGCTTCGCGATGGCCGGCGCCAGCGCGGCGATCGCACCTGCCGACCGGCGCATGTACGCGATGCGCGACGTCAGCGGGACCGTCGAATCCATCCCGCTGATCACGGCGTCGATCCTGAGCAAGAAGCTCGCCGAAGGCATCGACGGGCTCGTGATGGACGTGAAGTGCGGCCGCGCCGCCTTCATGAAGGAACTCGAGCAGGCGCGAGCGCTCGCGCAGAGTCTCGTGAGCGTCGGCACCGCGGCCGGCGTGCGGGTCACCGCCCTGCTCACGGACATGGACCGGCCGCTCGGTCGCGCGATCGGCAATCACCTCGAGGTGCTCGAGGCGGTGCAGGTCCTGAAGGGTCAGGGGCCGGCGGACCTCAACGAACTCACGCTCGCCCTCGGCGTCGAGATGCTGCTGCTCGCCGGCGAGACCGACGCGGCGCGTGCCCGGGCCCGACTCACCCGGGCCATCGCCGACGGTTCCGCGCTCGAGTGCCTGCGTCGCAACGTCGTGCGGCAGGACGGCGACCCGCGCTTCCTGGACGAGCCCAAGGCGCTCGGCAGTGCCCCGGTGCACCTCGGCGTCGCGAGCCCGAGCGAGGGCCACGTCGTCGACGTCGACCCGCTGGCGCTCGGCCTCTGCGCGATGGATCTCGGCGCCGGTCGGCTCCAGCCGAGCGATCGCGTCGACCCGCTGGTGGGGATCCTCATGCTGGTCGAACGCGGCGCGCGCGTGACGCGGGGCCAGCCGCTCGCGATGGTCTTCGCACGGACCCAGGCCGCCGCGATGGCCGCGCTCGAGCGCGTGCTCGCCGCGATCCGCATCGGTTCGGAGGCGCCGCCGGAGCGGCCGCTCGTGCTCGCGCGCATCGGCGCGTGACACCCCTCGCTCACATCCGCGCGACGTAGTCCTCGACGATGCGCTGGAACTCCGCGGCGAGGTTCGGGCCCTCCAGCGTGGCGACCTTCTCGCCGTCGACGTAGACCGGCGCGCGCGGCGCCTCGCCGGTGCCCGGCAACGAGATGCCGATGTGCGCGGCCTTGCTCTCGCCCGGGCCATTGACCACGCAGCCCATCACCGCGACCTGCAGCTCCGCCGCGCGCGGCTTGTCGCGCCGCCAGACGGGCATGCGTTCGTGGAGGAAGCGCTCGATGCCCTGCGCGAGCTCCTGGAAGAGCGTGCTGGTGGTGCGCCCGCAGCCGGGACAGGCGGTGACCTGCGGGAGGAAGGGCCGGATCTCGAGCGACTGCAGGATCTGCTGCGCGACGCGGACCTCCTCGGTGCGCGGCTCGCCGGGGCGTGGGGTCAACGAGACGCGGATCGTGTCGCCGATGCCCTCCTGCAGCAGCACCGCGAGGGCCGCGCTCGAGGCCACGATGCCCTTGGTGCCCATGCCCGCCTCCGTGAGCCCGAGGTGCAGCGCGTGGTTCGTGCGCGCCGCGAGCAGCCGGTAGACGGCGATGAGCTGCTGCACGCGGCTGATCTTGCACGAGATCACGATGCGATCGGCCGGCAGGCCGAGCTCGACGGCCGCGCCCGCGCTGTCGCACGCGCTCTGCACCATCGCCTCGAGCAGGATCTCCTCGGCGGTCCGCGGCGCGCCCGCGCGCGCGTTCTCGTCCATGAGGCGCGCGAGCAGCTCCTGGTCGAGCGAGCCCGCATTGACGCCGATGCGCACCGCCTTGCCGTGCTCCTTCGCGACTTCGATCATCGTCGCGAAGTTGCGGTCGTGGTTCGCGCCCTTGCCGACGTTGCCGGGGTTGATGCGGTACTTGTCGAGCGCTTCGGCGCAGCCGGGGAACTCGCGCAGGAGCACGTGGCCGTTGTAGTGGAAGTCGCCGATGAGCGGCACGTCGAGACACTGCGCTGAGAGGCGCGCGCGGATCTCGGGCACCGCGGCCGCGGCCTCCTTCGTGTTCACCGTGATGCGCACGAGCTCGCTGCCGGCGAGGAAGAGCTCGGCCACCTGGCGCGCGGTGCCGGCTGCATCCGCGGTGTCGGTGTTGGTCATCGACTGCACCGCCACGGGTGCAGCACCACCGACGACGGCGTTGCGGATGCGGACGGCGAGCGAGGATCGGCGCGGTTGCGCGTGCATGGGCCGCGCGATGCTAGCCCGAAGCGGTGGCCCTCGCGTGGCTCGTGCGGAGCCGACCGCTCCCGGCTGCGCGGCGCGGACCCGGCCGCTACCCTCCCCGGCCGCGCGCGATGACCCTCTCCGCACCCGGCCGCGTCCTTCTGTTCTGCTGGCTCGGCTGGGTCCTCGAGTTCTACGAGCTCGTCCTCTTCGCGTTCGTGAAGCCGGCGCTCGGCCTCGACCTCGCGCTCGACACGGCGCAGCTCGCCTGGATCGACGGCCTCACCTTCGCCGCCGCGGCCCTCGGCGGCGTGCTGCTCGGGCGGCACGCGGATCGCCACGGGCGCCGCCGTGCGTTGTGCGCGAGCATCGCGTGCTTCTCCGCCGGCGCCCTGCTCACCGGACTCGCACAGGGCTTCGCGTCGCTCGCGCTCGCGCGCGTGGTGCTCGGCCTCGGGCTCGGCGGCGAATGGGGTGTCGGCCACGCGGCGGTGGCGGAGGCCCATCCCGTCGCGCGGCGCAACCGCGCGGCGGCGGCCCTGCAGACCGCCTCGCCGATCGGCCTCGGCCTCGCCGCGGCCCTCGGCTGTTTCGTCGCGCCCGGCGTCGGCTGGCGCGCGGTGTTCCTCGCCTCGTCGCTCGGCGCCGCGTTGATCCTCCTCGCGCGCTGGAGCATGCCGGACGACCGCGCGCCCGCGGGTTCTCCCCGGCTGCCGCTGGCGCTCCTCCTCGACCCTCGTCATCGCGCGAGCACCCTGCGCATCGGCGTGCTGCTCGTGCTCCACATGACCGGTTTCTGGTGCTGCTACGCGTGGCTGCCGAGCCTGCTGCTGCGCGAGGGCGGGGCCTCGCCGGCCTTCGTCGGGGGCTTCCACGTCGCGCTCGCCGCGGCGCATGCGCTCGCCGACCTCGTCTTCGGACGCCTCGCCGACCGCTTCGGCCGCACGCGCGTCTTCGTCGCGCTCGGTGTCCTGTCGGCCGCGGGACTCCTGCTGGTCGCGCTCGGGTTCGAGCGCCTGCGCCACGACGCCGTGCTCGTCGGCCTGGCGCTCGCCGCGATCGGGCTCGGCGCGGGCACCTGGTCGGCCTTCGGCGTCTGGTTCGCCGAGGCCTATGGGCCCGAGCTGCGCGCGACCGCGGCGTCGCTGCTCTACAACCTCGCGCGCGTCAGCCAGCTCGTCGCGCAGCCGCTGCTCGCGCTGGCCTTCGCCGCGACGGGCACGCTCGCGGTCGCGCTCTGGGTGGGCGTCGCGTGTGCGCTGGGCTCGGCGCTGGTCGCCGCGCGGGCGCCGTCGACCGCGTCGTCAGTTGACGCTGTAGCTGTAGGTGCCGAAGCGCGTCCACGCCGCGTCGGACGTCGTGACTCCGAGCGGTGAGATCGGGTCGAGCACGATCGACTGCCAGTACAGGATGCCGCCGACGAGGCTGCTCTGCGCCGGGATGGCCAGGACCGAGTCGTTGACGCCGGTGGCATCGGTGACGAAGCCCAGCGAGGCGACGCCCAGCAGGTAGACGTTGCAGAGATTGGCCGGCGGATCGATCGGGAGCGGCGTCGGCAGCGGGGCGATGCCGAGGTTGTAGATCCCGGCCGCGACCGGGTTCGCTCCCCAGGTGCGGACGACGAAGTTCGGATTGCCGACCAGCACCTTGTCGTTCCAGTTGTCGGAACCGATCTGCACGTTGTGCGAGCCGGGCAGCGAGCTCGGGCAGCTCGCGGCGCCGAAGTACGCGTAGGTGCCCGGCAGACCGGCGGGCGCGGCGGGCAAGGTGCCGGCGGGCAGCACGAGCGGCTCGTACTGCGTGCGATCGACCGGCAGGCGCCAGGTCACGGAGGCCTCGCCGGGGTCGTTCGCGTTGCCGTCGAAGTCGAGGTCGAAGGTGTGCAGCAGGTGCTCCTCGTCGATCGCGCCGTCCCACTCGGCCGCGATCCAGACCTGCGAGGCCTCGGCGTGCATGCCGTAGCAGAAGTTGTAGGCCGCGACCGCACCCGTCGAGTCGAGGCTGCCGTCCCAATACACGTTGACCTCGCCGGCATCGTTGACGTCGCCGTCGGCGTTGAGGTCGCGCCCGCGGAGCACGAGCGCGGCGTCGAGCTGCGTCGCGGTCGTGTCGAAGGAGAGCAGGTAATGGGTCGGCGGCGTCGTGGACGTGTCGACGGCGTGGGAGAGCACCTCGTTGCAGACCGGCAACGCCCCGGACACGACGTCGGGATTCGCGGCCGCGCCGATCGTCCCGCCGTTGTAGAGCGCGGAGAAGAGGTAGCACTCGCCGGGGTCGAGGAAGTCGCCGTCGCCATTGCCGTCCTCGAAGGCGACCGTGAAGTCGAAGTTCTCCTCCTCGCAGAGGAAGCGACCGAAGGGCCCGTGCGTGGGATCGAACTCGATCGAGTCGAGCGCGGTCAGCGCAAGGGTCGGGCTCCCCGCCGCGACGGCGTTGCCGACCACGACGGTCGCGGGCTCGACCGCCGCGGGGCGCGTCTCGCTCACGCCCAGCACGACATCGGCGAAGTCGAGATCGCCGTTGAGGTCCTCGCAGCGCCAGATGCCCTCCTGCGCGCCGCTGTTGTTCGTGAACCAGAACACGCCGTTGCCCGAGTGCGCGATCCCGTTGATCTCGTGGTCGGCGCTGGCGAAGTGGCTCGGCAGGTCGAGTGCCACCGTGATCTCCCCGGGCTCGATGGTGCCGTTCGCGTTCGCGTCCCAGAAGGACAGGATCTGCTCGGCGACCGTCGTCGTGCACCAGAGGCGCGGCGACGGCGTGGTCACGTAGACGACGTTGCGGATCGACGAGTCGAAGCCGTTCAGCACGTAGTCGTAGGCATCGCCGTCGTCGGTGTGGAACCCGCTGCCGTTGCGGTCGACGAGCCGGTAGATGCCGTCGAGGCTGCCGGAGGGGATGAGGACGTCGGGAGCCTGCGCGGCGAGCGCGCTCGCGCAGGCGAGACAGGCGAGAGCGGAGACGGGGCGGAGCATCGCGGCATTGTGCCCAGGCGCCGCGATCCGCTCACAGCAGGCGCACGAGCATCGTGTCGGATACGGCCAGCGGCACGCCGAACAGCGCCGCGCCGCAACCGCCGCTGACGAAGAAGTCGATGAACTGCACGGCGAGCTGGCCGCCGACGAGGTTCGGATCGCAGGGCACGAGCAGGCGCAGGGAACCCGTCATCTCCGCGTGGAGGATCGGAGCCACGCCGAGCAGGCAGGGGGCGATCCCGCCGCCGCAGAGCGGGAGCGGGTTCGGCGCGGCGAGGCCCAGGAGCAGGGCCTTGGTGCCGCCGGTGGGTTCGGCGAAGAGCGTCATGGGCCGGCCGATCAGCGCGATGTCGTTGCCGAGGGCGGGTCGCGAGGGCGGAATGCCGCGCGTGCCGCAGCCGGTGCGGACGAAGCTGGTCGGCGGGAAGCCGTCGGCGGCCACGTCGAGGAGCGCGCCGAAGACGTCCTCGTTGGTGGTGACGGTTCCGCCGGTCCAGGTCAGGAAGCAGCGCGAGACCTCGCTCGCCGCGAACGCGAGCCGCGGCGTGCCGTGGACATCGGCGTCGTTGCCGGTGATCGATTCGTTGCCGGAGGAGAAGAGCACCGCATCGGCATTGGGCGAGAGCGCGAAGGTCGCGGTGCGCACGCGCATTGCGTTCGCTCCTTCGCGGTAGCTGTAGGTGAAGCGGCAGCCGTCGAAGTCGATCGCCGGGTCCAGCTGCGGGAGCGTGCGGTTCACGTCGGGCTCGAGCGCGCTGAGGTTGGCGGCGCCGAAGCTCTTCGTGAACACGCCATTCGAGAAGCGATAGGCCGCGCCGATCAGGTCGTTGTCGTTGTTCGTGAGGCGCCGGAAGACCACGAACCAGCGGTTGTCGGTCGCCGCGACGTCCGGCTCGCCGTCGTCGCCGCTGTTGTTCGCCACCAGCGTCGGTCCGAAGACCGGGGTCGTCGTCGAGTTCACGACGGCGAAGGCGACGTCGAAGGCATTGGACAGGCAGCCGCGCTTCTGCTGATAGACCACGCCGAACTGACCGAAGGAACCGCCATGACGGCTCACCGCGACCTGCGGTTGCGAGGTGCAGCCGGTGTCGCCGTCGAGGATGCGGGGCGCGGAGGCGATGCCGCTCGCGGTGAGGTTGACGAGCAGGACGCCGCTGTTGGTCGGGAAGATGCCGTCGCCGTGGACGCCATAGGCGATCAGGAACCTGGTGTCGGCAGCCGAGATCGAACCGCCGATGTCCGGGTCGCTGAACTCGGTGCCGCTGGTTGCGGTCTCGAGCACCTGCAGCGGCTGCACGGTCATGTCCACCACGTTGATGCGGCGGTTCTCGATGCGGTCCTGGCCGCTCGTGCCGGCCTGGCGCCACACGACCGCGAACATCAGGCCGTGCAGCGAGTGCGCGATGCGCGGGCGGACCGTGTTCGCGCTGCGGTTGTCGATCGCCAACTGGGTCACGACGTTGCCCGCGAGATCGAGGTGCGCGAGCATCACGTCGGTGTCGGAGCTGCTGACGAGTTCCTCGTAGCAGACCGCGATGCGCCGGTGGAAGGGGTCCATCGCGACGTCGGGACGCAGCGCGCGCGTCGTGCCCAGGCGGATGCCGACGAAGCTGATCGTCGGGTCGAACACGAGCGGTTCGATCAACCCGGCGAGTTCGCTCTCGCTCGCGGCCAGGACGATCGAGCGCCCCTCCCAGCGGATCGGCAACGCGCGGCGCTGCCCGACCGCGTCGGTCACGACGAAGTCGCGGTAGTAGACGGTGCCGTGCTCGCCGGCGTGGAACGCGAGGCCCCGCGGGTCGCTCGCGACCTCGAGCCCGGTGTCGACGTCGATCTGCAGCCGCGCGCCGGACTCCAGCACCTTGCCCGTGAACACGAAGCTCTGCTCGAGGCTGCGGTCCATCACGGTCCAGCGCTCGACGAGGCCACCGTGGTCGAGTTCGAGACGATCGCCGCGGCGGATCGACCGCGGCGCGGGATGCAGCTCGAGCTCGCGCTCGCCGAGCCGCGCGGAGCGCAGCGTGAAGGCCAGCGGCAGCGCGGGCGCATCCGGGCCGAAGAGGCCGTGCACGCAGAAGGACCGACCCGTCGCCTCGAGCTTGTAGGTCTCGCCGCGCGCGGTCACGACGCCGTCCCCGCGCGTGTCGTCGACGACGTGGCCACGGAAGCGGAACCGGGCCTCGGGCAGGGCACCTGCGGTGCCCGACTGCGCGCGCAGCCCCGCCGACGATGCGAGGAGCAGGAGGGCGCCCAGCAGGGCGAACGGGGACGCGAGCAGCTTGGCCATCGCGTGGCGAGGACGCAGCCCGCGTCCAACGACCGACAAGATCGCGCGCGCCGGCCTCGAACTCAGAGCGCCGCGAGCAGGCGGCGCAGGCGCGCCGCGAGCGCCTGCGCGAGCGCCGCATGACCCGCCGGCGCGAGCGCGCCGTCCGCCGCGAACGCGGGACCGCCGGTTGCGCCGGCGAGCACGGGCAGGGCATCGAGGTGGGCGACGTGTTCGCGCTCGACGGCCGCGAGGAGGATCCCCCGCGCGCGCCGGGAGAAGCCCAGCGCCGCGATCCGCTCGCCGTCCGCCGACAGGCGCAGGCCCGCCGGCAGGGGTTCGACGAGCTCCGGCGCCGGCAGCAGGACGATCAGCAGGGCGCCGCGCGGGGCGGCGTCGCGCAAGGTGCGCAGACAGAGCTCCGCGCGGGGCGGCAGCGTCTCCGGCCACTGCGGCGAACGGAACGCGAACTCGGCCTGCACGAGGCCGCGCCTCGCGAACGCGGGCGGCGAGGCGAGTCGCGCCGCCATCTCCGCGAGGCCCAGCGGGTCGTCGAGCGGCGGCAGCACCGGGGCGCGGAGCTGCAGGTCCTGATCGAGGTGGGGCAGGCAGCGGTCCTCGAAGGCGAGCAGGTCGTCGCCGCTCGCGACGACCACCACGACGGCGTGCGGTCGGTAGCGCGCCACCAGCGTGGGCAGACGCAACGCGTGCTGGAGCAATCCCGCGCGCGGACAGCTCGCGTCGAGGACGTGCGTCGCGGCGAGGCGATCCGCGGCGCTTCGCAGTGCGCCCTCGACGCGCACGGCGAGGCGCTCGTCGTCGCGCGCGGCGTCGAGCAGGCTCTCGTCGCCGAGCAGGAGGATGCGGGGGCCCGGGATCGTGGTCGGCGTCGCGCGCGCGCCGATGAGGCCCTGGGCATCGCTCGACCAGGTCGCGGCCTGTGCGTGGCGCCGCACGCGGAAGACCGCGTGCTCGTCGCGCACGAGCTGCGGCGAGGATGCGAAGGGCTGTTCGTCGGCGCCGAAGTCCGTGCCCGCGACGGTCACCGGGTCGAGCAGGCGCCGCGCGGCCGCGCGCAGCCAGAACGCGAGCGTCACGCACAGCAGGCTGCCCAGGAGCAGCAGGAGCATGCGTCGCGGCGTCGTCATGCGTCCTCCAGGCGACCGCCGTCGCAGTAGAGCTGTGCGCGTCCCTCGCGCACGAAGCCGAGCAGCGTCGCGCCCGCGCTGCGACAGAGGTCGAAGGCGAGCGCCGACGGCGCCGAGACCGACAGGATCACGGGGATGCGCACGCGCAGGCACTTGAGCACGAGGTCGAAGCCCGCGCGGCCCGAGAGCATCGCCGTGGCGAGGTGCAAGGGGTGTCCCGCGAGGGCGGCGGCGCCGATCGCCTTGTCGAGCGCGTTGTGTCGACCGACGTCCTCACCGCTGCCCCAACGCGTGCCGTCGGGCGCGAAGAGCACGGCACCGTGGCAGGCGCCGGTCGCGGCGAAGAGCGGCTGGCTCGCGGCGAAGGCGCGACGACGCGCCTCGAGGTCGTCGCGGCGCAGGCGGGGCACGCCGGGCAGCAGGGGTGGGATCTCGTCGAGCAGGTGGTCGGCGTCGACGAGACCGCAGACGCCGCACGAGGGCCGGATCTCGTGCGTGCGCGTGAGCCGACCCTCGAGCTTCGCGGCCGTCACGTCGTGCAGGGTCACCCGCACGGTGTCGGGAACGAGGGCGTCCGCGCGGCCCGGCAGTTCCTGCACGCTCGCGATGCGCTCCGCGCGGTCGATCACGCCTTCGCCGAGCAGGAAGCCGATCGCCAGCTCGCGGTCCTGGCCCGGCGTGCGCATGGTCAGGAGGCGGTGACCGTGGACCTCGATCCAGAGCGGCTCCTCGCGGATCAGCAGATCCTCGCCGCGGCCGGGCAAGGAGCGCGCGGCGGCGCCGCGCTCGGGTTCTTCGGTCGTCGTCACGCGGGCGGAGTCGCGATGCGGTGCGGGATCGCGCAGCGTAGCCGCCCCGGGCCCGGCGGACATCGCCGTGGCGCCGCTCCGCGGCATCGTGTTCGATGCCGCGCCGATGTTGCGCCTCGTGTCACTCGCCGGGATCCTCGTCTTGCTCGCGCTGTGCTGGGCCGCCTCGTCGAACCGCAAGGCGATCTCCTGGCGGCTCGTCGGCATGGCGATGCTCGCGCAGCTCGTGCTCGGCGGGGTCTTCCTCTACTGGGACGCCGGCAACGCCTTCCTGCGCGCGTTCGGCGACGGCGTGAAGGACTTCCTCGGGCTCTCGACCAAGGGCGCGGAGTTCGTCTTCGGCAAGCTCGGCACGGGCGCCTCGCTCGACGTGAAGCTCCCCGAGGCGGCCGGCACCGCGCTCGCGCCCGACGTCTCGCTCGGCTTCGTGTTCGCGACGCAGGTGTTGCCGACCCTGATCTTCTTCTCCGCGTTCATGGCGGTGCTCTACCACCTCGGCGTGATGCAGCTCGTCGTCCGCCTCATGGCGGTCGTGACCTCGCGCCTGCTCGGCACCTCCGGCGCCGAGTCGCTCTCGGCCTGTGCGAACGTGTTCGTCGGCCAGACCGAGGCGCCGCTGCTCGTGCGGCCCTTCCTGGCGAAGATGACGCAGAGCGAGATCCACGCGGTGATGACGGGTGGCTTCGCGACGATCGCGGGCGGCGTCTTCGCGTTGTATGTCGGCTTCGGGATCGACGCGGGGCATCTCATGGTCGCGAGCGTGATGGCCGTTCCGGCGGGCCTCGTCTGCTCGAAGCTGCTCCACCCCGAGACGGAGGAGCCCCTGACGCGCGGCACGGTGCGCGTGCCCGAGGACCGCAGCGCCGGCAACGTCGTCGAGGCGGCGGCCAACGGCGCGATCGACGGCCTCAAGCTCGCGTTGAACGTCGGCGCGATGCTGATCGCCTTCCTCGGCCTGATCGCGGTCGCCGACTGGCTGCTCGCGCTGGCCTCGCGGCCGCTGCAGGCGATGAGCATCCTGAGCGCCGATGCGGTGCTCTCGCTCGACCGGATCCTCGGCTGGCTCTTCGCGCCGATCGCGGCGGTGATGGGTGTGCCCGCGGGCGAGATCACGACGCTCGCACAGCTCCTCGGCAAGAAGATCGTCGCCACGGAGCTCGTCGCGTACGGCGACCTCGCGCGGATGAAGGACCAGCTCTCGCCGCGCACCGTGCTGATCGCGAGCTTCGCGCTCTGCGGCTTCGCGAACCTCGGCTCGGTCGCGATCCAGATCGGCGGGCTCGGCGCGATCGCACCCGACCGCAAGACCGACATCGCGCGGCTCGCGTTCCGCGCGATGTTCGCCGGCGCGATCGCGACCTGCATGACGGCCTGCCTCGCGGGAGTGCTCACCGCATGAACGAGATCACGCGCATCGACGAGGCCGCGGCGTTCCTGCGCGGCGCCGGCGCGGCGCGCGCGCGCGTCGCGCTCGTGCTCGGCAGCGGTCTCCTGGGCTTCGCGGCGCGCCTGAAGCAGGCGCACGAGATCCCCTTCGCCACGGTCCCGCATTGGCCGGCGCCGAAGGTGGAGGGGCACGGCGCGAGTCTGCTGCTCGGGACGGTCGGCGGCACGACGGTCGCGTGTCTCACCGGCCGCGTGCATCTCTACGAGGGCTGGTCGCCCGCCGAGGTCACGCGTGCGGTGCGCACGCTCGCACGCCTGGGCCTGCGCGAGTTCGTGCTGACCAACGCCGCGGGCGGCATCGGCGACGGCTTCGCCGCGGGCGACCTGATGCTCATCGAGGACCACCTCAACCTGACGGGTGCCTCGCCGCTGATCGGCCCGCACGACCTGGCCTTCGGGCCACGCTTCCCCGACCAGTCGCGGGTCTGGGACCGCGGGCTGCGCGAGCGCCTGCGCGCCGTCGACCCGGCCCTGCGGAGCGGCGTCTACGCCGGCCTCCTCGGCCCGAGCTACGAGACGCCCGCCGAGGTGCGGATGCTGAAGGTGCTCGGGGCGCACGCGGTGGGGATGAGCACCGTGCACGAGGCGATCGCGCTCAACGCGATGGGGGCTCGGCTCGCCGGCATCTCGCTGATCAGCAACCTCGCCGCCGGCATCTCGCCGACCCCGCTCGCGCACGCCGAGGTGATCGCCGCGGGCCGCGCCGCGGAGGCCCGCTTCCTCGCGCTGCTCGAGGGCTTCTGCGCGGGCTTCGGCACCAGTTCCGGCGGGTCGCTGGACGATTCCAGCTCGTCGTGAGCCAGATCCACTACGAGATCCGTCCCTACGCGCCCGGCGACGAGACCGGCATCCTCGCGTCGTTCAACCGCGTCTTCCGCGAGGTCTGCGGCCCGGGCTACGTCGACCGCACGCTGGAGTACTGGCGCTGGGAGTACCTGCGGAACCCCGCCGGCCATCGCATCTGGGTCGGCCTCGTCGACGGCGTCGTCGCGGGCAACTACTCCGGCACGCCGCAGCGCTTCGCGACGACGCTCGGACCGCGCGTCTTCGTGCACGCGGTCGACAGCTTCGTGGTGCCCGAGCACCGCGCCGGCCTGAAGCGGCCCGGGCTCTTCGTCTCGCTCGCCGAGCCCTTCTTCGACGACGTGGCGGCGCGTGCCGACGCGGTGGTCTACGGCTATCCCGTGAAGCAGGCCGAGCGCATCGGCAGCAAGTACCTCGGCTACCGGCGGGTGCGGACCATCGAATACCTCACGCGGGCCAGCGGCGAGGGCAGCGTCGAGGTTCCGGCGGGACTCCGCGTCGAGAAGGTGACGCGGCTCGGCGACGAGGTCGACGCGCTCTGGGCGCGCGGTGCGGGCGATCGCCGCTGTGCGCTCGTGCGCGACCGGGCGTACCTGCAATGGCGTTGGCTCGACGTCCCGGGCAGCGCGCGCGACTACGAGGTCTGGCTCGTGCGCCGCGGCGCCGAGCTCGCCGGCCTGATGGTCCTGCGCCCGCGCCATGAGCTCGTCCCGGGCGGCTGTTGCATCGCGGATTGGTGCGTGCCCGCCGCCGACGAGGACGCGGCTCGCGCGCTGATCGCGCGCGCGACGGCGACGGCGCGCGAACTGGGGCGGAGCACCGTGATGGCGGTCTTCCCCCCGGCCAGCCCCGAACATGCGCGGCTCGTGCGCGACGGTTTCGCGCTGCAGTCGTCGGCGCAGTGGCACGAGCGCATCCTCATGCACCGCACCTTCGATCCCGCGCTCGAGGAGTCGTGGCTGATCGGCAATTGGTGGTACACGATCGGCGACAGCGATCTGGTCTGAGCCCGGCTGCCTGTCGTGCGATCGGCCTGCTGATCGCCGTGGGGGCGGCGGGCGTCCTCGTCGGCGCGAGGATCACGGCGATCGACGCGCTCTGGACCGACGCCTACCGCGACGACGCGGGGTACTACTTCGACTTCGTCCGCAAGCTCGTGCAGGGTCGCGGGCCGATCGTGGGGGATGGCCCGCCGACCAGCGGCGTGCAGGTGCTCTGGGCCCTGGTCCTCGTGCCGCTCCATGCGCTCGGCGGCGACACCGCTCTCGAGCAGGGTGCGCGCTGGCTGGGTCTCCTGCTGCTCGGATCCGCCGGGCTCCTCTTCGCGCGGACGCTGCGGTGCGAGGGTCTCGGGTCCACGCTGTCCGCGCTCGGCGGGCTCTGGCTCGTCAGCGATCCGCTCCTCGTCACGGAGTCGCAGAACGGTCAGGAGTCGGGCCTCTGCGCGCTCGCCTGTGTCGCGCTGCTCGCGCTGCGCAACGCGGCGCGCGCGCCGTTCGCGGCGGTGTGCGTCCTCGCGACGCTCGCGCGTGCCGAGCTGCTGCTGCTCGCCGTGGCGCTCGCCGCACTGCGCGGCGAGGCGCCCTGGCGGCGTGCCCTCGGCCCATCGCTCGCGTTGCTCACCTGGTGCGTCGTCAATCTGCTGCTCGCCGGTCGCCCGGTCTCGGACGCCGGCTGGCCGATGGCCTGGCTCGCCCACGCGCAGTTCCTCGCGACGGAGCCCGGCCTCGCGGAGTGGTTGCGGCAGCTCTGGCATTGGTCGCGGCCCGTCGCCTTCGGCGGTCCCTTCGCCGCCGCGGGGATCGTCGGCCAGGGTGCCCTGCTCGCGATCGCGTGGCTCGTCCCGCTGCCGCGGGCGGTCCTGCTCGCGGCGCTGGCCGTGCTGATCGCGGGTGCGGCGGCGGGGGTCGACGACGTGCTGGTCGCGGGCGCCGCGCTGTGCGTCGCGCTGCTCGTCGGAACGCCGGCGACGACGGCGACGCCGGCGACGCGGCGCACCGCGCGCGCGCTCGTGTTCGCCGGGCTCGCGATCGTCGCGCTGCACGTCGCGGTGCGGTGGTCGCCGCGCGAGTACTACTGGGTGCCGCTCGCCGTCCTCGCGAGCTTCGGTCTCGCGCACGCGTTCGACCGCGTGACGCGGAGCTCGGCGCGGTTCGCGCTCGCCGTCCTCGCCGTGATCTGCGTGGCGCGCGACCACGCGACGCCGCCGCGCCGCTTCGCGTGGCAGGACGTGCTCGTCTTCGCCGCCGAACGGGTCCGAGAGCTCGTGCCGGAGCGTGCCCGCATCGGAGCCTTCAACGCGGGGATCCTCGCGTGGCGCAGCGGTTGCCGCATCGTGAATCTCGACGGCGTCGTCAACGGCGACGCGTTCGCGGCCATGCGCGAGCGACAACTCGGCCGCCATCTCCGCGAGCAGGGCATCGATTGGCTGCTCCTCGATCCGCTGGAGCTCGAGACCGGTGGCGCGCTCCATGCGCGGGGCGCCTTCTTCGGCGAGGCCGATGCGCCGCGGTTCGAGCTCGTGCTCGCCGCGCGTTTCATCGACGCGACGCTGGACGACGCGGCGCGCGGGCTCTGGCGCGGCGAGCTGATGCTGCTCGGGCGTCGCTCGCGGACCGACGCCCTGCCGCCGCCGCACTTCGCCGTGCGCGCGCTGCGTCCCGATGGGGGACGCGACAGCGAGTGGCGCGGCGCCCTCGGTGCGGCGCTCGTGATGCAGCACGGCGAGGGAGCCCGGCGCGTTCTCGTCGCTGCCAGCGGGAATTGCCTCGTCGCCGTGCGCCTGCCCGCCGCGGGCGGGTCCGGTCCCGTGCGTCTCTTCGAGCTCGCCGACGGCGCCGAGGGTGCGCTGCCGCCCGCTCCCCTGCTGGAGTACGAGTGACTCCGCGCCCACACTTCCGAGCGCTCTCCCATGGCCGACTACGTCAAGCACCTCACTCTCTCCGACCAGTTCTTTCGCGAGCAGGGATCGCGCGGCGCGACCGGTGAACTCTCGACGATCCTCAACCGCGTGACGCTGGCCGGGCGTCTCATCGCCAACAACGTGCTGCGCGCCGGTCTCGAGGGCCGGCTCGGCAAGACCGGCGGCGTCAACGTGCAGGGGGAGGAGGTGAAGAAGCTCGACGAGGTGAGCAACGAGATCTTCAAGGAGGTCTTCGACCGCGTGCCGGTGGTCGCCGGCCTCGCGAGCGAGGAGATGGACGATCCGCACCTCTTCGCGCACACGGACGCGAAGTACGTGCTGCTCCACGACCCTCTCGATGGTTCGGGCAACGTCGACGTCGACGGCTCGATGGGCACGATCTTCAGCGTGCACCGCCGGCTCGACGTCGCGAAGCCGGTGGGGCTCGCCGACTTCCTCCGGCGCGGCAGCGAGCAGGTCGCCGCGGGCTATCTGCTCTATGGGCCCGCGACGATGTTCGTGTACACGGTCGGCGGGCCGGTGCACGGCTTCACGCTCGATCGCTCCGTCGGTTCGTTCTTCCTCACGCATCCCGAGCTGCGCTTCCCCCAGTCGGGAGGCGCCTATTCGGTGAACGAGGCCAATCAGGCGAAGTGGACGCCGGCGGTGCAGGGGATGGTGCAGGCCTTCCGCGAGGGGCGCACGCAGTGCGGTGCGCGCTCCGCACGTTACGTGGGGGCGCTCGTCGCCGACTTCCACCGCACCCTGATCCAGGGCGGCGTCTACATGTATCCCGGCGAGGTGAAGAAGCCCGAAGGCAAGCTGCGCCTGCTCTTCGAGGCGGCGCCGCTCGCGTTCGTCGCGAAGCACGCCGGTGGACTGGCGAGCGATGGGACGAGCGAGATCCTCGACGTCACGGCGACGAAGCTCCACCAGCGCTCGCCGCTCTACATCGGCGCCGCGCAGGACGTCGCCGAGGTGGTGCGCCTGTTGCGAGGCTGAGGAGCGCCGCTCCTCGCCCCGCGGCTACTGGTACACCGCGTTGCCGATCCGCAGCCCGGTGACCTTGCCGCCCTGCTGCACGACCTGCGCGGCCTCCTGCCCGGTCTCGAAGTAGAGGAAGGCGATGTCGCCGCAGACCTCGTAGCGCCCGCTGCGCTCGCTGTCGCTGCTCACCCCGGGCAGGCCCGGCTTGCTGATGACATTCGACATGAGGCGGCGCGTGACGACGCCACCCGCGGCGAAGCTGTAGCTCGCGTGGTGGGCGCTCTCGGTCACGCGGCCGTATTGGCTCGAGGAGAAGCTGCGGCCGACGAGCGCCGCCTCGAGCTTGGGGTTGCGCTCGGGGGGCTTCGGCTCCAGCGTCGTGAAGATGCGCTTCACCTTCGGCAGGTACGCCGCGGCCTTGTCCTGCAGCACGACACCGCCGACCGCGAGCCAGGCGTCCTGCTTGACGAGGCCGCCGAACCAGAGCCGCAGCGCCTGACCGTTCGCGGTCTGCACCGGGAACTCGACCACGGCGCCGGGGACCTCCTTGCTCTTCACCGTCGCGATCGCGTCGAGCGGCTCGCCGACCGTGAGTCCCTGCTGCGCGAGCGCCTCGCGCATCTGCGGCAGGTGCTTCTCGATCACCGTCGCCACCGGCTGGTTCTGGTCGCTCGGCTCGAGTCGTCCCCAGATCAGGAAGACGATCGCATCCAGCGTGTCGTTCGCCGTGAGGCCGGGGTTGACGAGCATCCCGCTGTCGTCCTGGGAATGGACCGACCAGCCCTTCGGGAACTCGCAGGCGAACCAGCCGCGCGGGTGTTCGAAGCGCTGCGTCGCACCGGCGAAGACGCCGTCGAGTGCCTGGGGTTCGAGCTCCTTGGGATCCTGGGCATCGGGCTTCGGATTCCCCGGTGCCTCGGCATCGCCGTCGGGGTCATCCGGCTGCGGCCGCGGTGCCGTGACGCCCTCCTCGGCGAGCGCGTCGAGCTGGTGCGTCACGCCATCGCTCTTCAGGGTCAGGCGATCGCCCGCGAGCCGCGCCTCGAACTCGTAGCTCTCGCCGTCGACGACGAAGCTGCCGCGCAGCACGCCGTCGCGCGTGCCTGCGGTCACCGGGTAGCGCTCGCCGTCGACGCTGAGCGTGCCGCGGTAGCCGCGCTTCGCATCGCCGTCGAGCGCGAGCTCGAGGGCCTCGCCGCGGAAGCGGCGCGCGAAGGGATCCGCGTCCGGCCCGCGGCGTCCGGCCAGGGGATTGCCGGTCTTCGGCTTCCCGGCCGTGCCTTCGCGGCGGTAGCGCAGCACCTCGCCTTCGAGGTTGAAGCTCAGCACGTCGCCCTCGATCGACCATTCGGCGCGTTCGCCGTCCTCGTCGCCGCCGAGCACCAGCGTGCGCGGGCCGTGTGCGCGGTAGGGGATGCGCTCGCCGTCGAGGACGAGCACGTCCTTCTCGATGACGAGGACCTCACCGCGGTTGTCCTCGGACTCACCGAGCCAGCGACCGTAGAGGCGCGTGAGATCCTGGGAGCGGAGCGGTGCGACGAGCGCGAGCGCGAAGATCGTGACGAGAGAGAGACTGTGGAGCGAGCGGACGGACATGGGTCCTCCTCGCCGCGAGAGGGGCCCTCGCCCGTCCCTGCGGCGCGCCGATGCTCCGCACCGCGGGCCGGCTGGGCAAGGGGCGGGGTTGCGTCGTTTCGCGACCCGACCCGCGGCGAGCAGACGGCCTGGCGGAACACGTCAGGTGGAGACGAGGAGCATCGGGGGCAGTACCGGGTACCTCGGAGCTGGGACTTGCCCCTTTCGCGCGGCTTGCCGATCTCCGACAGTCCGCTCGCTGTGCTTACGCACGGCAGGCGCTCGTCATACGTTCATGCTGACCGAAGCGGAACTCCTCGCATTGATCGCGCTCGACGAGTCGGATCGCGTCGAGCTCACGGTCTCGACCAAGGACACCGACAAGTTCTCGGAGGCGGTCTGCGCGTTCGCCAACGACCTCCCGGCACACGGGAAGCCCGGGTACTTGATCATCGGCGTCGACAAGCAACGGCGATTCTCACGCGAGCCGATCACGAACGAGTTGCTCGGCAATCTCGGGGCGCTGCGGTCCAACGGGAACATCCAGCCTCTGCCGATGCTGACCGTGGAGAAGGTCACGACCGGTCAAGGCGACGTCGCGGTGGTCACGGTCCAGCCTTCGGAGCTTCCACCGGTCCGCTACCAGGGGCGCGTCTGCATCCGGATCGGACCGCGACGCGGCTTCGCCACGGAGCAGGAAGAACGGCGCCTCGTCGAACGCCGCGTCTCCCACGCTCTCACGTTCGATGCCCAGCCGTGCCTGGGTAGCGCGATCGAGGACCTCGCACTGTCGCTCTTCCTTTGGGACTACCGGCCGCACGCCGTTGCTCGTGAGGTCATCGAGGCCAACAACCGTCCCATCGAGCAGCAGCTGTCTTCGCTTCGCTTCCTGGACCCGCGGAGTGGAGCGCCGACGAACGCGGGGATCCTGCTGTTCGGCGTCGACGTCCGGCGCTGGCTGCCGGGCGCCTGGATCTCCTTCTTGGTCTTCGATGGCGCGGACCTCGCGGCCAATCCCGTTCTGGAGTCCGAGATGTCGGGAGACCTCCTGAGCGTTCTCCGCAAGCTCGACGCGCTGCTCGACGCGCAGCTTGCGCGGTCCCCCGTCGTCGCCAGTCTGCTCACGGAGCGCATCGTGGAGGCATATCCGGGCGTCGCCGTGCGTGAGCTCGTGCTGAACGCGGTGATGCACCGCGACTACCAGGCCACGGCGCCGCTGCGCATCACCTGGTTCACCGATCGGCTCGAGATCCAGAGCCCCGGCGGGCTGTACGGCGTGGCCACGCGGGAGAACTTCCCGCGCCAGACGAGCTATCGGAACCCGGTCCTCGCGGAGGCGCTGAAGAGCCTCGGCTACGTGAATCGCTACGGCCGCGGGGTGTTGCGCGCCCAGGACGCGTTGCAACGCAATGGCAGTGCGCCTGCCGAGTTCGAGTTCGACGACCACTTCGTCCTGGCGAGGATCTGGAGGCGGTCGTGAAGACGGTCGCCTTCTTCAACAACAAGGGCGGTGTCGGGAAGACCAGCCTCGTGTACCACGTCGCGCAGATGCTCGCCGAGCAGGGCAAGCGCGTGCTGGCCGTGGATTTCGATCCGCAGGCCAACCTGTCGAGCATGTTCCTCACGGAGGCGGAGCTCGAGGGGTACTGGCCGGACGGCGAACATCCACGGACCGTCTTCGGTGCCCTCCGGCCGATCATCCGCGGCGTGGGCGATGTCGATCGCCTCCACGTCGCCGAGATCGGCGAACGACTCGGTCTGGTCGTCGGCGACCTGGCGTTGTCGACCTTCGAGGACCGGCTGTCCGACGCGTGGCCCCGCTGCCACAACCGTGACGAGTCGGCGTTCCGCACCCTGACGGCGTTCCATCGCGGTGTTCAGCGAGCGGCTCGCGAATTCGATGCGGAGTGGGTTCTCGTCGACGTCGGCCCCAATCTCGGCGCGATCAACCGAGCGGCGTTGATCGCGAGCGAGTACGTCGTGATCCCCCTGAGCCCGGACCTGTTCTCGCTCCAGGGACTGCAGAACCTCGGGCCATCGATCAGGGCCTGGCGCGCGGCATGGGCAGAGCTGCGGACCAAGTGTCCCGACCAGACCCTCGAACTGCCCTCCGGACGGATCGAGCCGTTGGGCTACGTGGTGATGCAACACGGCGTGCGCGGCAACCGACCGCCGAAGGCCTACGAGCGCTGGATCGCGCGCTTCCCCGCCGCGTACCGTGAGCACGTCCTCGACCAGCGCACCAGCGTGGCCCCACCGGTCGAGACGGATCCCTTCTGCCTCTCCACGTTGAAGCACTACCGGAGCCTGATGCCGATGGCCATGGAGGCGCGGAAACCGGTGTTCTTCCTCAAGCCCGCCGACGGCGCGATCGGGGCGCACGGGGTTGCCGTCAAAGCGGCGTACGACGACTTCCTGAAGCTCGCGCGGAAGATCGCGGAGCGCGCCGGTGAGGTCGTCTGATGCAGGTGGTCCCGGCTCGCCTCACTCCGCGCGCAGCCCGTAGTACTCGGCGCCGACGAGCTGCGGGTCGAGATCGCTGCGCATCAGCATCGTGCGCGCGGCCCAGATCTCCTTGAACACGCGGTACGACAGCGCGGTGCGATCGAGGTAATCGACGCCGTCGCTGCCGCCGGTGCCCACGCGGCGGCCGATGACGCGCTCGACCATCCGCGCGTGGCGCTGGCGGAACACGATCATGCTCTGCTCCGCGGCGATCAGCGCGTCGATGACCTCGGCCGGCCAGGCGAGCAGCGGGAGGTCGCGGTGGCTCTCGATGAAGAGGATGGCCGCGCGGAGGCGGCTCGTCGCCGCGCGCTCGGCGGGCGGCGCGTCGTCGCCGAGCAACTGGGCGCGGGAGAGCGCGAGCTCCTGCGCGTAACGCGCGCGCAGGCGGCCCACGTCGGCTTCGGTCAGGGCCTGGTGTTGCAGCACGTCGGCGACGCGCTGTTCCTGGCCCTTCTGCTGCTGGGCGAGGAAGTCCTCGATCCAGCGGCGGACGACCTGCGCATCGTCGGGTCGATCCGGTGTGCTGCCCTGGATCGGCGCGCGGTGCAGCCAGCGGTAGACGGCGTCCTTCAAGGACGGCAGGTCGGCGCGCCTTCGGGTCACGCGCCGCAGGGCCGGCGAGTCGCTGCCGCCCTCGCCGTGCAGCGCGCGCAGGTAGCTCCCCTCGTGGCCGAGCGGGATGCGTTGGGCCTCGTCGAGGCCGAAGAGGATCTCGATCTCGCGGAGCTGCGCCGACTGGAAGCCGCTCGCGGGCGAGAGCTTGTCGCGGAACTCGAGATAGGCCCGCGTGCGCATCGTCTCCATGAGGCGGAAGTGGTCCGCCATCATCTCGAAGAGCATCGCGACCCGGCGGAGCCCGGCGCACGCGGCGTGCAGGCGCGGCTCGCTCACGAAGTCCGCGCGGAACACGTCGCGCGCCGTGACCATCTCGCGCAGCACGAGCTTCATCCAGAGCTCGTCGATCTGGTGGATGACGATGAAGCGGACCTCGTCGTCGCTCAGCTCCGCCTCGCTCGGCGCGATGCCCGCCTGCAGCGCGAGCAGCTCCTCGACGCGGATGTAGTCCCAGTAGGTCGTCGGCCCGCGGCGCTCGGTCATGACCGCGCGTTGTAGCGAGCCGCGCGCATCGAAGCGAAGCCGCAGCGGGCGGCGCTCACTGCGACGTGATCTGGAACTGGAGCTGGTGCTCGCGCACGCCCGGGCCGACCTGGAACTCCTGCTTGGTCTTCTGGAAGTCGACGACCATGAGGAAGGGATTGCCCTGCCGTCCCGCGCTCGCCTGGTAGAGGCCCGGGGGCAGGCGCTTGGGCAACGTGAAGCGCCCCTGCTCGTCGCTGACCACGTCGGTCTGGAACATGCTCCGGCGCTGGCCCGTCGGGTCGGGGACGGAACTGACCTGCACCTTGATCTGCGCCGCGGGGGCGCCGTCGACGAGCACGGTGCCGAGCACGAGCGTCCCCTTCTGCAGCGCGACCGCGCCGAGGTTCGTCGCCTCGCCCTCCGTGACGATCACGTCCCGCACCGAGTGGCCCGAGTGGTCCTTGTGCTCGAAGCGGAGCTGGTAGGTGCCCGGAGTCAGCTTCTCGAACTTGAAGGCGCCGCGCTTGTCGGTCGGCAGCGACATCAGCGAGACCTTGTAGGGCATCATCATCCCGAACATCTTCGAGATGGGGTTGTCCTCGAAGTCGTTCTGGACGGTGCTGACCTGCACGCCCGCGACCGCCGTGCCGTCGTCGCTCGTGACGGTCCCGACGATGGAACCGCCTTCGCTCACCTGCACGATGACCTCGGGGTCGGGCGTGCCGACCGCGATCTTGAAGGGCTTCGAGAACGCCATCGCGTAGCCCGCGGCGTGCACCTCGAGGGCGAAGCTGCCCGGGTCCCAGCCCGTGAGCCGGTAGAAGCCGTTCTCGAGGTCGCGCGGATTCACCCGCACCTCACCCGAACCCATCATGTTGCCGTACATGTCCTGCGCCTCGTGCCAGGACTTGCGCCAGAGGCTGTAGCGCTCGATGAGGCGGCCGTTCTTCGCGACGACCTTCACGAGCACCGCGCCCTGGGCCTCGAGCACGATGTGCCGCTCGAGCTCGCCGGCCATCACAGGCTTCGCCTCGCCCTTCGTGTAGCCCTCGGCGTTCACGATGATCTGGTAGGGACCTTCGACGAGGCCGTGCACCTCGAAGCGTCCTTCGCGGTCGGTGCGGCCGTCGACGTTGATCGGGGTCTTCGGCGCGATCGCGAGCACCTGGAAGCGCGCGGCGGGGATCGGCTTGCCCTGCGCGTCCGTGACCACGCCGGCGATCGCGAGACCCGGATCGAGCTCGAAGTCGAAGACGTTCTCGGCCTCGGCCTTGAGCTGCTGCGCGAGCTTCTCCTGACGCGCGAAGCCCGGGCCGAAGGCCGCCACGTTCACGAGGCCGGCGGCGGCGTTCGCGATGCGGAAGCTGCCGTCCTGGCCCGTCTGCACCTCGATGCCCTGCTCGCGGCCCGGCGTCGGACCGATGTTGAGCTGCTGGTTGACCGACTTGATCTGCACAGTCGCGCCCGCGACGGGAGCGCCGCCCTGTCTCGCGATCACCCGGCCGCTCACGACCAGGCCCGCGCTCAGCTTGATGTCGCCCGCGTCCCACCACTTGCCGGCGAAGAGCGTCACGTTCGGCTGCAGGTGGTCGGCGTGGGCCGCGCCCACGACGCGGAGTTCGAAGACCTTCCCCTCCGGGAGCTCGCGGAGGCCGAGCTTGAACTCACCCGTCGCATCGCTCTGGGTCGCGGCGAGCGGCGGGCGGATCACGCCCTTCTGCGCGAGCAGCATGTCCTCGAACATCGAAGCCGGATTGCTGCCGAGGAAGAGGTAGCAGTCGGAGCCGGCGACGGGGCGGCCGAACTCGTCGACCAGGCGGCCGCGCAGGCCCTGGGCGAAGTCCTGTCCGGACGCCACCGGCTGGGTGATCTGCGTGCGCGCGGGGTCCTCACGCGGCGTCTCGGGGCCGGCCTGCCGCACCGGCGCCACCGCGGGCTCGTTCACCTTCGGCGGGTCGACGGGCGCGGGATCCTGGACCGTGGGGCCGACGGGCGGCGTGTCGGAGCCGCCGTTGAGCAGGGCCCAGGCGCCGATGCCGACGACGGCGAGGACGACGACGAGGAGGAGGGACTTCATACCGGAGTTCATGGGGAAGGCTGGTTGCGGTGACTCGATGTCGATCAGTTGCTCTGGATCGCGAACTGCAGGCGCGCGAGTTCCTGGCCCGGTTGGATCGTCAGCGTCTGTCGCGTCTTCTGGTAGTCGACGACCTGCAGCAGGATCGTCGCGAGGTTCTGGCGCGCGGCCCGCGCGACGTAGGTTCCCGCGGGCAGGCGTTGCGGCAGCGTGAACTGGCCGCGATCGTCGCTGACGGCCTCGGCGAAGACCATCGCGGCCGAGTCGCCGCCGGCCGGTACGTCCGAGTGCAGCGAGACCTTCACCTGGCCGGCGGGTCGTCCATCGACGAGCACCGTGCCGCTGACCGTCGCCCCGCGTTCGAGGGTGATCACGCCGAGATCGTGCGTGGCACCGTCGTCGATGCGGAACTCGCGCAGTCGTGTCTCGCAGTGCTCGGCATCGCGGACGGCGAACTGAGAGACGCCCGGCGCGAGGTGCTCGAGCCGGGCGAGGCCCTGCGCGTCGCTGAGGCACTGCGTCTGCGTCGTGCGCGAGGGCAGTGCCTTCGCGAGCATCGACGTGAGCGGGTTCTCGTCGGCGAAAGCGGGCAAGGCCGCGAACGTCGCCCCGGCCGCGGGACTGCCATCGGCGCGCCGCACGTGCACCACGAGCGCGGCGCCGCTGCGGAGCGTGACCGGCACCTCGCGGGCGCGCTCTCCCGCGGCGACGACGAAGGGCTCGGAGAAGGACTTCGCGAAGCCCTCGGCTTCGACCTGGAGCACGTAGCCGCCGGGGTCGACGCTGCCGACCACGAAGACCCCGTCGATGAGCTGTGCGGCGAAGACGCGTTGGATCTGCGCGGCGGGCAGGTCGGAGAGCGAGTCGGTGGCCTCGTGCCAGCGCAGCAGCAGCACGTCGAAGCGGCTCGGCGCCGCGCCGCCGGGTTGCACGACGCGCGCGCGCAGCACGGCCTGCGCCGGCAGCGTGAGCTTCGCCTCGCGCTCACCGCTGCGCACGGGCTTGAGCTCGGCCTGCACGTAGCCCGGCGCGATCGCACTCAGCACGTAGGCGCCCTCGACGAGCCCGATGATCTCGAAGCGACCGTCCTCGCCGCTGCGCGCTTCGCCGGCTCCGGCGAGCTGTGAGCTGATCGAACGCGCTTCGAGGCGGGCACCGGCGATCGCCTGGCCCTGCTCGTCGACGACGAGCCCGCTGATCGAGGTGCCGCGCGGCAGTTCGAAGTCGCAGACGTTCTCGACCCCGGCCTTCACCTCGACGACGGGCCGCAGCACGCGCGCGAAGCCCGGCGCGACGGCCGTGACCTGCACGAAGCCCGCGCGCAGTCCCTCGAGCACGTAGCGACCGGTGCCGTCGCCCGACGCCACGATCCCCGCCTCGCGCTCGGGAGTCGGAGTCGTCTGCGGTCCGAGCCCGACCGGCCGCGCGACGATCGTCGCACCCGGCACGGGGAAGCCATCGCTGCCCTGCACCGTGACCTTGCCGCTGAGCCGCAGACCGCGCTCGAGCGGCAGGTCGCCGAGATCGACCCAGCGCGCGGGGAAGAGGCGGAGCCTGGGCAGGGTCGTCTCGGCGAAGCCCGGCGCCAGGGCGCGCACCTCGTAGTCGTTCGGCGAGAGCACCTGGGCGCCGAGCGCGAAGCGGCCGTCCTGGGCGGTGGTCGTGCGCGCGAGCGGCGGCACGACGACGCCGCGATCGGCGTAGAGCAGGCTCTCGAAGGGGTTGCTGGCGAGGTGCTCGACGAGGAGCACGGTGGCTCCCGGCAAGGGCATGCCCGTCGCATCGACGACCCGGCCGAGCACGCCCTGCGGCAGGCTCGTCCCGGCGGGGGCCGACTCGACGGGGCGGCGTTCGTCCGGCGCGGCGGGGTCCACGGGGACCTCCGGCGTGAGCGGTGCCTGGCGCGGAGTCGTCGGGTCCGGTCCCGGCGCGGTCGCCGGGGTCGACGCGGTGGCGTTGCCGGGGCTCGGCGCTGCGGGTTCGTCGCCGCCGCGGAAGAGGAAGAAGGCGAGTGCTCCGAGCGCCGCGACGAGCACGAGCGCGAGACCCAGGCGCCCGGCGCGACCGCTGCCGCCCTGACCCTGCTCCGGGCCGAGCCTGGCTTCGCCGCTCGCATTCATCGCGCGCGGAGCTCCAGTTCGAGGCGCTGGCCCTCCGTGAGGGTCACGCGCTCACGGGTGCTCGCGAAGCGCCGCGCGGCCTCGCGCGCGTGCGCCGATCCGGCCGCGGTGAAGGCCAGCTCCCAGTCGCCCGCGGCGAGCGGGCCGAGTCGGAAGCGGCCCGCGGTATCGGCGTGCACGCGGGCGAACCAGCGGGGCAGCTCCCCGCCGACCGGATCGGCCTCCACGAGCGCGCCTGGGACCGGCCGACCGTCCTGGTCGAGGCAGACCCCGACCAGCGTCGCGCCGCGCGCGAGCCGCACGCTCCCGAGCTGCAGCGGGGACGCGGCGGGGTCGATGACGAAGGGTTCGCCGAGACTCGGGGCGTGTCCGTCGGCCCTCACGAGGACGCGGCCGCTCCGCTCGCGGAGCGCGACGCGGGCCCGACCGTCACCGCCGCTGCTCGCGTGCGCGCGGTGCAGGGCGCCGCTCGCGCGGTCGAGCAGCTCGGCAAGGGCGGTTCCGTCGTGGTCGGGGGGGAGCATCTCGATCTCGGCGCGCGGCAGCGGCTGCCCCGAGGCGTCGAGCACCGTCAGTTCGACGAGCGGCGCCGCCAGCATGGCGAAGCTCCGGCTGCGGTCGGGATCGGGGCTCGCCTCGAGGGCCTCACTCACCAGCGTCAGGTGTCGATCGGACGTGAAGGTCAGGCGGAATCTTCCCGGCGGCAGGCCCGCGATCCCAAATGAGCCATCGGCGCCGCTCTCGGCGCTCGGATGGGCGATGCGACCGGCGCGAACGAGCGGCGCACCGCGCTCGGGCCGGGCGCGGATCTGCACGCCGGCGAGCGGACGACCGCTCGACGCGTCGAGGACCAGACCGGCGAGCGCGGCGCCGGGTGCGAAGCGCAGGACCAGCGGGTTCTCGCCGGCCGCGGTCACGCCGCGGCGCTCGATCGCCTCGAAGGCGATCGACTCGGCGCGGACCCGGAGCGGGCCGAGCGGCAGGCCCAGCGCGCGGAACGCGCCGTCGCGACCGCTGACGACGCTGGTCGCCACGCCGTCCTCGCCGTCGCCGCGGATGGTGACCAGCGCACCGGGCAGGGCTTCGCCGCGTGGGTCGAGCACGCGCCCGCCGAGCGCGCAGCCCGGCGCGAGCGCGATGCGCAGCTCGCCCGCGCGGTCGGCGCTCGCGGTGTGGCGATGCTCGAGTTCGGTGCTCGCGCGGCCGTCGGCCTCGACGCGGATCCGCCAATCCCCCTCGCCGAGGCCGTAGACGATGCCGCGGCCGTCGGCCCCCGTGATCGCGAGGCGACGGGGCGCGGTCGCGGCACCGAGCAGCGGATCGAAGAGGACCGGGCTGATCGCGATGCGCGCGCCGGGGAGCGTCGCACCGCTCTCCGCGGCGACCGTCTCGATCGCGAGCCCGAGGCTCGCGCGCATCACGATCTCGCCGAGTTCGACGACCGTGCGGTCGTGGGTCGCCACGAGCAAACGCTGCGGCGGGTACTGCGGGTGTTCGACGACGAGCACGTGGTCGCCGAGGAGCTCCGTGTGCAGCGCGAAGCGGCCGTCGAGACCCGTCGACTTCTCCGCGGCGCGCGTGGTGCTGCCCTGGCCATCGGTGAGCCAGCCGTCGCTGGCCGCGACGAAGAGCGCGACGGCCGCGCCGACGATCGGCCGCGCCGTCCCATCGAGCACGCGCCCCTCGACGTAGAGCCCCGTGATCTCGTTCGCGGGGGCGAGCCGGGTCAGCGGGATGCCCTGGTCGAGCGGGGTCGCGGTCCGCGCGCCGGGGAGGCGCGCCGCGGCGTCCTGCGCCGCACCGCGCTCCTCCGTGTGCCCCGGTGCGGCGAGGGGGTCGCGGACGGCGATGGGTTCCCGGTCTGCGTCCGGCCAGACGAAGACCAGCGCGACGATGGCCAGGAGCCCGAGGCAGAGGGCGACGAGGGGGCGCATCATGACCGCGGCAGCTCCCGCGGAACGTGGCGCTCGAGCAGCTCCGAGAGTTCGCCCCGGCACGTCGAACAGCCCGTGCCAGCGCCGGTGTGCTCGATGAGCTGCGCGAGCGTGTGGCAGCCGTCGCGGATCGCCGCGAGCAGGGTCTGCTCGTGCACGGCGCGGCAGAAGCAGATGCGCGGGTTCCCGTCGTCGCGCGGCGAGGGCGGGTCGATCGGACGCTGCGGAACGGACGCCAAGGGTTGGGCTTCGCGGGAGCTCGGCGATGGCGCCGGGTCGCGGCGCTAATGTAGCGCGGCCCTGCGTCTCGCAAACCGCTCCACCGTGAACGACCTCGACATCTCACGCGCCGCCACTCTCCGCCCATTGACCGAAGTCGCCCGCCGCCTCGGGCTGCGCGACGACGACCTCGAGCCCTACGGCCACACGATGGCCAAGCTGCGGCTCGACATCCTGCAGCGCGAGCCGCTGCGCGATCGCGCGCGCTACGTGGTGGTCACCGCGATCAACCCGACGCCGCTCGGCGAGGGGAAGACGGTGCACACCGTCGGCATCTCGATGGCGCTCAATCGCATCGGCAAGCGCGCCGCGTGCGTGATCCGGCAGCCCTCGATGGGGCCGGTCTTCGGCATCAAGGGCGGCGCCGCGGGCGGCGGCTACAGCCAGGTCGTGCCGCCCGAGGACTTCAACCTGCACCTCACCGGCGACTTCCACGCGGTGGCGGCGGCGAACAACCTGCTCGCCGCGATGGTCGACACCTCGTTGCTGCTCGACAACCCGCTCGACCTCGACCCGCAGAACGTGACCTGGCGCCGCGTCGTCGACGTCAACGACCGCGCGCTGCGCGACATCGAGGTCGGACTCGGCGGGGACAAGAACGGCGTGCCGCGCCGCACCGGTTTCGCCATCACCGCGGCGAGCGAGGTGATGGCGGTGCTCGGACTCGCCACCGATCCGCAGGACCTGCGCGCGCGGCTCGGCCGCATGGTCGTCGGCTTCACGCGCGGTGGCCAGCCGGTGACGGCCGAGCAGCTCAAGGCCGCGGGTTCGATGGCGGCGATCCTCCGCAAGGCGCTGATGCCGACGCTGATGCAGACCCTCGAGGGCACGCCCGCGCTCGTGCACACGGGGCCCTTCGCGAACATCGCACACGGCAACAGCTCGATCGTCGCGGACCAGATCGGCCTGCGTTGCGCGGACTTCATCGTCACCGAGGCGGGCTTCGGCGCCGACATGGGCGCGGAGAAGTTCTTCAACATCAAGTGCCGCGTCTCGGGCCTGCGGCCCCACGCCGCGCTGCTCGTCTGCACCGTGCGCGCGCTCAAGGTGCACTCCGGGCGCTTCGACGTCGTCGCGGGCAAGAAGCTGCCCGAGGGTCTCCTGCGCGAGGACCTCGACGCGGTCCGCGCCGGTGCCGGCAATCTCGTCAAGCAGATCGAGAACGTGCGCCTGCACGGCGTGCCCGTGGTCGTCGCGGTCAATCGCTTCCCGAGCGACACCGAGGCCGAGCTCGCGCTCGTGCAGCGGATCGCACGCGACGCGGGGGCCTTCGACGCCGCCGTCAGCACGCTCTACGCCGAGGGCGGCAAGGGCGGTGAGGCCCTCGCCCACGCGCTCGTCCGCGCGAGCGAGGAGCCCTCGACCTTCCGCTTCCTCTACCCCGAGACCGCCTGTCTCAAGGAGAAGATCGAGACCATCGCCACGAAGGTCTACGGCGCGGGCCGCGTCGAGTACTCGCCGCTCGCGGAGACCAAACTCGCGCACTTCGAGGCCCTCGGCTACGGGCGCTTCCCGATCTGCATGGCGAAGAACCAGTACTCGCTCTCGCACGACGTGAAGCTGCGCGGGCGCCCCGAGGGCTTCAGCTTCCCGATCCTCGACGTGCGCGCCTCGGTCGGCGCCGGCTTCGTCTATCCGCTCGCCGGCGAGATCATGACCATGCCGGGGCTCGGACGCGCGCCGAACGCCATCAACATCGACGTCGACGAGAAGGGCGACATCACGAACTTCATGTGAGCCCGGTGAGGGTGGGGCGGGCCCCGCGCGGGCCCGGATCGCGACCGCCCGTGTCCCGATCCGGGAGAGGGCGCTGACGGAATCCGGTGCAGCGCGGGCAAAGGTTGCAGTCCAGGCGGTCGAAGTGCCGATGTCGCGAGCGTCGTTCGCCACAGCGCCGAGGCCTGCATGTCCGACTCCTCATCGAATTCGAAGTCCTGGACCCTGACGGTTCCGACTCTCGAGGACGCCTTCGCACCACCCGAGCAACCCGAACTGCTGCGCCGCACGGGCGGTGACGAACGCCGCTACGCCCCGCGCGTCGTCATCGAGCGCCCGATCCGCTTCCGCTTCCCGACCATCCCGGCCGCCGCGACCTGGGCGCAGGGGCTCGTCGTGAACCTCTCGGAGACCGGCGGTGCGTTCCTCGTCGACGGCGCCTGGGACCTCGTGGAGCGGATCGAGAACGAGGAGTGGGTGCCGATCGACGTCGAGATCCCGCTCGACGACGAGGGCAAGGAGAAGCTGCGGCTGCGCGCCGAGATCGTCTGGGTGCAACCCGACGGCGGAGGCGAGGGCGGTGTCGATCGCGTCGGCGCGAGCTTCGTGCCGGCGACGGACCGCGATCGCGCGGCGCTGCGCGCGCTGCTCGACGGGGTGGAGCGCAGCGACGCGGGCTGAGCGAAGGGGGCGTCGGACGACGGGCCGGAGCGGTCGAGCGCCAGCCGCCGCACCGCGGCATCCCCGCCGAACCACAACACCGCGCCGTGCTGCACGACGCAGGACAACGGCGCGCCCGACGCCGGCAGGACCTCGCGCACGTCGCCGCGCAGGTCCATGACGAGCGCGCGGCCATCGGCGAGCGTGGCGATCACGCGATCCGCGCCGGGCGAGAGTGCCGCCAGCCCGAGCACCGGGGTCCTCAGCG
>JADLHO010000146.1 GCA_020848735.1 Planctomycetota bacterium
CGCTGAGGACCCCGGTGCTCGGGCTGGCGGCACTCTCGCCCGGCGCGGATCGCGTGATCGCCACGCTCGCCGATGGCCGCGCGCTCGTCATGGACCTGCGCGGCGACGTGCGCGAGGTCCTGCCGGCATCGGGCGCGCCGCTGTCCTGCGTCGTGCAGCACGCCGCGGTGTTGTGGTTCGGCGGGGATGCCGCGGTGCGGCGCGTCGCCGTCGACGCGCTCCGCCCGGCCGCGGCATCGCCGACCCCGACCGCTCGCTGACGCGTCGCACGCGCGAGCTCCTGTCGGCGCATTCACCGCCGCTTCACGGCGAGCCGCATCCTGCTGCGCCTGCACCGCGCCCGACCCCGGCCCGGTCAGGCATCGCATGTCCCTTGCGACCAGGCGCTCCGACCTCTCCCGCTCCGCCCTCGCGCCGGTCATCGGCCGGAGCGACCCGTGACGATCGAACTCGTCGTCTTCGACTGGGCGGGCACGCTGATCGACTTCGGGTGCCGCGCTCCGCTGATCGCCTTCCTCGAGGCCTTCGAGAGCTGCGGACTCCGCATCGACGAGGCGACGGCACGCCGGCCGATGGGTGCGCACAAGCGCGATCACGTGCGCGCGATCCTGGACGAGCCGGTGATCGTCGAGCGCGCGCGGCAGCTCGGCGGCATGCCGCTGGATGACGCGCACGCGCGCGAGGCGTTCGGCGACCGCGTGTACCTCGCCTTCGAATGCCGTCTCCTCGAGCTCCTGCCGCGCTACGCGACGCCGATCCCAGGTGCCCTCGAGACGCTGCAGTGGCTGCGCGCTCGCGAGATCGCGGTGGGCAGCACCACCGGTTACACGCGCCCGATGATGGCGTGCCTGCTCCCGCACGCCGCCGCTGCGGGACTCGCGATCGACGCCGTCGTCTGCAGCGACGAGGTGCCTCAGGGCCGTCCCGCGCCCTGGGCCTGCTTCCGGCTCGCCGAGCGCTGCGGGGTGTTCCCGCTCTCGCGCGCGGTCAAGGTCGGCGACACGCCGGCGGACATGGCCGAGGGCCGCAATGCGGGGATGCGCTGCGTGGGCGTCGACGAATCCGGGAATGAGGTCGGCCTCGACCGCGCGACGCTCCTCGCCCTGCCCATGGCCGAGCGCCAGGCGCTGCGTCGGCGCGCCGGCGACCGGCTCGCGGCGAGCGGCGCCGAACTCGTGCTGCGCTCGGTCGCCGAGCTTCCCGCGTGGCTGGAGGCACAGGGCGTGTGATCCCCCGGCGCGCGGTCTTCCAGGGCGTCGGCCGGCCCTTCTCGATCGAGACGGCGCCGCTGCCGGACGCACTCGCCGACGGCAGCGTCCTCGTGCGCGTCGACCTGGCAACGATCTGCGGTTCCGACCTCCACACCTGGCTCGGCCGGCGCCCCACGCCGATCCCGGGGGTCCTCGGGCATGAAGGCGTCGGCCGGGTCGTCGCGGTCGGCCACGGGGTCGGGCATTGGCTCGGGCGGCGCATCACCTGGAGCCTCGCCGCGAGCTGCGGCCGCTGCGCTGCCTGCACCCGCCATGGGCTCCCGCAGAAGTGCCGCGAACTGAAGAAGGTCGGGCACGACGCCCTCGAGTCCGGAGACGGGTGGCACGGCACGTATGCGAGCCACCTCGTCCTGCCCGCCGGCACGCATCTGGTCGAGGTCCCGGCGTCGATCCCGGACCGCGTCGCAGCGCCTGCGAACTGCGCCTGGGCGACGGTCGCGGCCATGCTCGAGACGCTGCCGCAGCCCTGTGAGCTCGCGGTGGTGCAGGGTGCGGGAATGCTCGGGCTCGGCGCCTGCGCCATGCTCCGCGCGCGCGGCGTCGAACGCGTCGTCGTCGTCGACGTCGCGGAGCCGCGGCTCGCGCACGCGGCCGCCTTCGGCGCCGAGCCGGCGCTCGCGACCGCGCGCGCGCATTGCGCCCCGCGGTCCGCCGACCTCGTCGTCGAACTCAGCGGGGACCCCCGCGTGGTCGCCGAGGGCCTGGACCTCCTCCGGCCGGGCGGGGCCTACCACTTCGCGGGCTTCGTCCACCCGGACTCGCGCTTCGAGCTCGCCGGTGAGCGGCTGGTGCGGGGCTGTCTCGTGCTGCGCGGATTCCACAACTACGCGCCGCGCCATCTCGACCAGGCCCTGGCCTACCTCGCCGATCCGCCGCAGGTGCCGTGGCCCGAACTCATCCCGGCGCCGCTGCCGCTCGAGCGCCTCGACGAGGCGTTCGCACTCGCCGCGCAACGCACCCGGCTGCGCATCGCCGTGCGCGCCGACCTCGGTCCCCCACCATGACCACGCCTCCGTCCGCACGCCGCGTCGACTGCCTCGAGGAGATCCTGACCACGTATCACCGTTACGGGCACGCCCATTACGGCGAGAGCGTCAGCGAGCTCGAGCACGCCCTGCAATGCGCGACCTTCGCGCTCCGCGCCGGCGAGCCCGCCGTCCTGATCGCCGCCTGTCTGCTCCACGATTACGGGCATCTGCGACACGGATTGGGCGAGGATTGCGCGGACCGCGGGATCGACGCCGGCCACGAGTCCATCGGCGCCGCCGCCCTGGCGCCCCATTTCCAGCCCGCGCTGGTCGCCGGCGTCGCGCTGCACGTCGAGGCGAAGCGCTATCTCTGCTTCGCCGAACCGGAGCACCTCGCGCGCCTCTCGCCGGCGTCCAGTCAGAGCCTGCGCCTCCAGGGCGGTCCGCACGATGCCGCCGCGGCGCGCGCGTTCCTCGCCCACCCGCACTCCGCGCTGGCCCTGCGCGTCCGCCGCTATGACGAGCTCGGCAAGGTGCCGGGCATGACGACGCCGTCGCTCGACGCCTTCCGCGACGTGCTCCTCGCCGCGCTGCGTCCCGAGCGCGATGCCGCGGTGGCGCAGTCATGATGGGAGACCGACCCGCCACCGGCGAGGGCCCGCTCGCGCGCGCCCTCTCGCACCGCGCGGCCCTGGCCGCCTGGTGCATGCTCGCGACCTTCGGCAGCTATGCGGCGATGTACGGCTTCCGCAAGCCCTTCACGGCGGCCGCGTTTGCCGAGCCCCTTGCCGGCTCCTCGCTCAAGGTCTGGCTCGTCGTCGCGCAGGTCCTCGGTTACGCGCTCGCCAAGTTCATCGGCATCCGCGTGATCGCGGAGATGACCCGCGCGCGGCGGCTGCGCACCTTGCTCGCGCTGATCGCGGTCGCAGAGCTGGCTCTCCTGGGATTCGCGCTCACGCCCGCGCCGTATTGCGTCGGCTGGCTCTTCGTCAATGGGCTCTGCCTGGGGCAGGTCTTCGGCCTGGTGCTCGGCTTCGCCGAAGGCCGGCGCCTCAGCGAGCTCTTCATCGCGGGGCTCTGCGCCAGCTTCATCTTCGCCGACGGTCTGACCAAGGCGGTCGGCGCCACCTTGCTCGACTGGGGCATCGCCGAGGCCTGGATGCCGGCAGCCGCGGGCGGGCTCTTCCTCGCCCCGCTCCTGCTCGGCGCCTGGATGCTCGCTCGCATCCCGGAGCCCAGCGCCCAGGACATCGCCGATCGGGCACCGCGGCTGCCGCTGACCCGCGCCGAGCGCTTGGACCTCTTGCGACGTCACGGGCTCGGCCTGGTCGGCGTCTTCCTCGCCTATCTCGCGATCACGGTGCTGCGCAGCGTCCGCGCCGACTTCGCTCCCGAGCTCTGGCGGGCGCTCGGTCATGCGGCGAGCCCGTCTCTCTTCGCGCGCTCCGAGACCTGGGTCGCCGCCGCGGTGCTCGTCGTGAGCGCATCCCTGGTGCTCGTGCGGGACCACCGCCGCGCCCTCGCCGCGTCGCTCGCGCTGTCGGGGCTGGGGCTGCTCGTCGGCCTGTTCGCGCTGGGGCTGTTCCGCGCCCAGAGCAGCGACGCCTTCCTCGCGATGGTCGGACTGGGCTTCGGGCTCTATGTGCCGTACGTCCTCGTGCACACGGCGATCTTCGAGCGCTGGATCGCGCTCAGCCGGGAGCGCGCCAACGTCGGCTTCCTGATGTACGTCGCCGACGCGACCGGTTACCTCGGCTATGCGGTCGTGATGCTCGCCGGGCAGGGTCTCCGCGACGCGCCCGGGTTCCTGGACTTCTTCGTGGTCCTCGCCGGCATCACGGCGACCGTGGCGCTGCTCGGCTTCGCGCTCGCGGGACTGCTGCTCGTGCGCGCGAAGGCGCCGACCCCGGATCCCACGCGCGCTCCGGCCGTCGACTGACGGCCCGTTCGTTCACTCCACGTCACTCGGCTCCGCCCTTTCGAGCAGCGCGCGCAGCGCCGCGCGATCGCGGTCCGTCGCCGGCACGAAGCTCGCGCCGACGCGATCGACGCCGCCCTCGCCACCGCCGTCGGGTTGCACCCAGACGATCTCGGCGCGCAGCCGCAGCTTCTCCTTGCCCTCGTCGTCGAGCGGGATCTCGACGTCGATCGGCACCCACTCCTCGTTCTCGACGCGCTCCACGAGGTCCCAGGCGCCGTCGACGAGGAACGCACCGCCGGTCTCCGAGAGGTTCACGACGAGTCCCTGCGCCCAGGTCGCGGCGGCAGGGATGGTCGGGAAGCGGAAGCGGATCGGACGCTCGATGACGACGCGCGGCGCGTAGCGGCGCTCGTCACCGCCCTTGCCGCGCAGCAGTTCGGGTTGCTCGGGTGGTGCGAAGGCATCCTCGAGAGTCGGAACCGTCAGGGTCCAGGACTTCGAGTTCGATGAGGAGTCGGACATGCAGGCCTCGGCGCTGTGGCGAACGACGCTCGCGACATCGGCACTTCGACCGCTTGGACTGCAACCTTTGCCCGCGCTGCACCGGATTCCGTCAGCGCGGCGTCTCGGATCGGGACGCGCCCGCGGCGACCGCGGCCTCGGCGATGCCCTTCCCCCCGCTCCGGACTCACATGAAGTTCGTGATGTCGCCCTTCTCGTCGACGTCGATGTTGATCGCGTTCGGGGAGCGTCCGAGCCCGGGCATGGTCATGATCTCGCCCGCGAGCGGATAGACGAAGCCGGCGCCGACCGAGGCGCGCACGTCGA
>JADLHO010000147.1 GCA_020848735.1 Planctomycetota bacterium
GAGCGTCGTGCGCGTCGCCCGCCAGTGGCAGAAGTCGAAGAGCCGCGGCGCCGCAGCGCGGATCGCTGCGGCGCGGGTGCGCTGGTGCGCGGCGTACGGCGCCGTGCCGCTGCGCCACGCGCGCTCCGCGTCGAGTTCGAGGAGTCCATCGAGAGCCTGGCGGGCGCTGTCGTGCGCCTCGAGTGCGCGCAACCAGGCGCGCAGGGCCTCGCCGCAGCGGGAGCCCGCTCCGAGCTCTTCGGCCGCGCCGGCCGCGAGCGAGGCGCACCGCGCGCGGACGGGCTCGACCAGCGCCGGCGGGAGCGCCGCGGTGACACCCGCGAGCGCGCGCCGGGTGCGGCGCGCCCACTCGATCACGGCGGCGAGTCGCTCCTGCGCAGAGGGCGCCTTGGCGGCCGCCGGCTCACCGCCGTTCCAGAGGCGCTCGCCGAACACCGCGCGACCCGCATGACCGGGCGACGCGAGCGCCGCATTGCGCTGCTTGAGTTCGAGCGCCTGCTCGACGTGCGCGATCAGCTCCGCCGGCGTGCCGAGCGCGCCCCCCGCGGCGAACGCCTGGAGGCGCGCGCGTGCGGCACGCGCGCGCCACCACGAGAGCGGCCAGACCGACGCGGCCGCACGGCGCAGCTCGGCGAGGCAGGCCTCGAGATCGAGGCCCAGCACCGCGTCGCCGAACCCGACGCGCACGTGCGCGCGCAGCGCGTCGCGCGCACGGAGCTCCTCGATGTGCTCCCGCGCGCGCGCCTCGATCGCGGCGAAGTCCGGTTCGAGCAGCAGGGACGGCGCCGGCCCCTCGCTCTCGATCAACGCGGTGACGAGCTCGCGCAGCGCCGCGTGCGCGGACTCCGGCAACGCGAGCACGTCGAGGCCCGCGAGCTCGGCGCCCGCGCTGCGCGCCGCCACCTCGCAGGCGGCCCAGCGCTCGAGCACGAGACCGGCGGCGTCGGCGGCGCGCTCGGGCAGGCTCGCATCGCAGTGGGTCCGGCGCACGGCGCCGAGGGGATGGGCATCGGGCACGCCGAGCGCCGTGCAGGCGGTCCGCGCGCGATCGATGGCCTCGCGACGCCGCGCGACCCACGCGGCATCGATCGTCCCGGCATCGACGTCGATCGCGATGCGCGGCGCCTCGCGATGCGCGATGAGCTGCGCCTGCGCGCCGAACACGCTCTCGCCGAAGCTGCGGACCCGGTGCAGCGCGCGCACGAAGCCATTCAGCTCCGAACGCGACTCCGCCAGCCTGGCCGCGAGCGCCGACCAGGCCTCCGGCTCGCGCGCGTTCGCGGTCTCGAGCGCGCGCCGCAGCGCGTCGAGCACCTCGCGCTTGCTCGTCTTGTTCGAGTGCAGCTCGAGGCAGAAGGGCCCGAGCCCGACCTTGTCGAGACGCCGCTTCACCACCTCGAGCGCGGCCATCTTCTCGGCGACGAAGAGCACGCGCTTGCCGGTCGCGAGGCACTGCGCGATCAGGTTCGCGATCGTCTGCGACTTGCCGGTGCCCGGCGGTCCCTCGAGCACGAAGCTGCGCCCGGCGCCCGCGGCCGCGACGGCCGCCAGCTGGCTGCTGTCGGCATCGAGCGGACAGAAGGTCGCGTGCGGCGGCAGCTCGTCGTCGAGATCCTCGGCCGCGACGAAGTCCGCATCCGGCTCGAACCCGGCACCCGGCCGCTCGACCAGGTGCTGCACGATCCGATGGGCGCGCAGCTCGGAGGCGCGGCCGGCGAGGTCGCGCCACATGAGGAACTTCGTGAAGGAGAACGGGGCGACCCAGGCCTCGTCGACGACGTCCCAGCGCGGCACGTCGCGCACGAGCTTGCGGAAGCGCCGCAGGACCTCGGCGACGTCGATGCCGTGCTCGTCCTCGGGCAGCTCGTCGAGACCGCGCGTCTCGATGCCGAACTCCGTGCGCAGCTTCTCGAGCAGGGTCTCGTTCAAACTGACGTCGTCGTCGGCGCGCTTCAGACGGAAGCCCTCGCGCACGGAGATGCGCTCGAGCTCGACGGGCACCAGGAGGATCGGCGCCTTGCGCGGCGTGCCGCTCGAGGGCGACTCGAACCAGACGAGCATCCCGAGCGCGAGGCAGAGCGTGTTCACGCCCGACTCCTCGAGGGTCGTGCGCGCGTCGCGCCAGGTCTCGAGCAGGCGTCGCTCGAGCTCGGCCGCATCGAGCGGCGCATGGAGTCGTCCGCGCGCGAGCTCCTCGACGAGGAAGTTGGCCTCGAGATCGACACCCGTGCGCGTGCGGTGCAGCTCGCGGTCCCGCGCGTGTGCCGCATCGGTCGACTCGCCGCGCGGCTGGAATGTGAACGCCGCGCCATCGGCGAGGGCATCCTCGAAGAGCGCGAGGTCGTGTCCGAGCACGCGCAGGGAGCGCTTGGTCTCGCGGAACGCGACGAGGCGGTTGCGCAGACCCACGTCGAGCAGACGGCGCTGCCAGCGTTCGAGCCGCGACTCGGGCGCCGCGGGCGCGCGCGCCGGACTCGTCTCGGCCGGCGGCGCGACGATCGGCGACGGCTCGGCGCCGGAGTCCTGCGCGGCGAAGACCGGGACCTCGAACGGCACCGCCGCGGCCGAGGCGCGGGCGTCCGCGCTCACGGGGAGCGGGAGGATGCGCTCGCGGCGCGCGGCGGCGAGATCGATCGCGCAGCGGAAGCGTTCGAGATCGTCGAGATGACGGCGGGCCGCAGCCCGCGCCGCCGCGAACTCGGCCCCGCCGTCCGCACTCGCGCCGGTGACCTCCACCAGCGCGATCTCGCCGAGATCGACGCGCTTCCGCAGCAGGAGGCCGTCCTCGACCGCTCCCGTGGCGAAGCTGTCCGGGCTGGTCCAGACGCCGCAGAAGGCGTGGCCCTCGACGACCACGACCAGCGCGTGCAACCCGCACTGCTCGAGCATGGCCGCGTAGAGCAGGGCGAGGTCCAGGCAGGTCGCGACCCGTTCACCGAGCACGCGGTCGGGCAGGCGCACGCGCTGCCCGTCGTCGGCGAAGCTCGCCGGCGGATTCGCATAGCTGATGCCACAGTCGGCGAGCGCCGCGAAGGCCGCGGCCGCGAGGGCGACGACCCGCGCCGGATCGCGACGCTGGTAGCCGTCGAGCGCGCCGTCGCCGCTCTGCTGCCGCAGGCGCGAGGCCGTCCGCGCGAGCAGTCCGCCGACCGCCGGGTGGTTCGGCATCACGAACGTCGCGAGCAGCGCGGGCAGGCTGCGCAGGCCGGGCCACTCGTCGATCGCGAAGACCTCGATCGGCAGCTCGCGGCGCGCGAGCTC
>JADLHO010000148.1 GCA_020848735.1 Planctomycetota bacterium
CGCTCGCGGAGAGCGCGGGCGGCCGATCGGCCGCGATCCTGCGCGGGCTGCTCGACGTCCACGCCGCGAACGCCGATCCGCGCCTGCTCGCGGCCGTGCGATCCGGCGTCGATCGGCTCGGCGAGGCGACGGAGGGTGCGTCGATCGGGCTGCTGGCGGAACTGCACCGCCGCAGTCCCTCGCCGCACCTGCTCGCGATCGCGCGCGCGCGGGCGGAGCGTCCCGTGCCGGCGGCGATCGCCGGCGCCGACGCACTCGCCTTGCTCGAGGAGCTCTGCGGTCGCTGCGAGCTCGCCCGTGTCCTCGGGTCGCGGCAGCAGCTCGAGCCGGTGCTCGAGGTCTGGCAGGAACTCGTCGACCGCGAGCTCTCCATCACGGGCTCGTTGAGCCGCGGGGGAATCCTCGTCGGCGGTGGGCGCCTGCCCGGCGACGCGGCCGCGCTCCCCGGGCCGACCTGCGTCACCGTCGCCTGGCTCGAGCTCAACGCGCTCCTCTTCGAACTCCTCGGGGAGGCGCGCTTCGCGCGCGAGATCGAACGGACCGCCAATAACCAGCTCATCGCGGTGCAGGCCGTCGACGGACGGTCCTACTGCTCCACGGCGCCGCTGCGCGGACGCCGTCGCTCCCACGCGCAGCCCGCCTGCCATGCGTCGAGCGGTCCGCGAGGGCTGGCGATGATCCCCGGACAGAGCGCCTTCCGCGCCCCCGACGACGCGCTCGTGATCGCCCTCCTCGAGACGGCGAACGGCGTCGTCCGACTCGACGGGCGGCGGGTCGGGTTCGCCATCCGCAATGCGCTGCCGGCCGGCAACGCGGTCGCGATCGACTTCAGCGGCGAAGTCCCTGCCCGCTTCGCGGTCCGTCTGCGGCTGAGCGACTGGTGCCTCCCCGCACGGGTCGAGTGCGGAGACTGGCACCTCGAGGTCGAGACGGAGGGCTTCTGCGAGATCCCGCGCCGCACCTGGCTCGGGACGGAGATCGTCCGCGTCACCTTCGCCGACCCGGCGCGCGTGCTGCACGACCGCCACGACGACGAGCGCGAGGCCTTCGCCTTCGGACCTCACGTCCTCGCCCTCGACGCCGGGCTCGTCGAGCTCCCGCTCCGGCCGGTGCGCGTCGGACCGCTCGCCTTGCCCCGCCACGACGGGCGCGCCGGGCTCGGCTTCCGCGCCACGTTCGCGGTCGACGATCTCAGCCGCGTGCTGCCGATGACGAGCTTCGCCGAGGCCGGTGCGGCCGGCAGCGAGTACCGCACCTGGTTCGCGCGCGGTCGCCCCGTCGATCCCGCCGTGGCGGAGTCGCGGAGCCGTCCGGGCAACGTCGCCGGCTCGATCATCGACGGCGACCGCGACAGCTACGTCGTCACCAACGATGGCCAACCCGGGCAGAGCGATTGGTTCGCGATCCGCTTCGGGAACGCGCAGGCGATCCGCGCGGTGCGCTTCGTCCACGGTCGCGCGAGCCGCGACGGCGGCTGGTTCGACACGCGCGACGGGAAGCCGAAGGTCGAGGTGCGCGGCGGCCCCGGCGAGGACTGGCGCGTCGTCGGCGCGCTCGAGGACTACCCGGCGACCACGGCGAAGGACCCGGGCAGGCTCGTCGATCGCCAGTGCTTCGAACTCGGACTCGACCTGCCGGTGCAGGCCTGGGAGCTGCGCGTCGTCGGTCGGCCCGCCTCGGGCGATCGGCCGGATCAGTCCTTCGCGTCCTGCGCGGAGTTGCAGGCGCTGCGATGACCGGATCCCCTGGCGCGGCGCCGATGCCGAGACGCCGTGTCCTCCTCGCCCAGCTCCCGATCCCGCCGGTCGGGCCCGAGCCGCTCCGCGGCAACGTCCCGCTCGCGGCGGCGTACCTCACGCTGGTCGCGCGGCGGCGCGGGCTCGAGGGCGCGTTCACGTTCGATCTGCTGCCTCCGGCGATCGCGAACGAGTTCGGCGACGCGGCGCTCGTCGACGCGATCGACGCGCGCGCCCCCGACGTGCTCGGCTTCACCTGCTACCTCTGGAACGTGGTGCGCACGCTCCACGTGGCACGGGCGCTGAAGGCGCGCCGCAAAGAGCTCGTCGTGATCCTCGGCGGGCCCGAGATCACGGCCGACAACGACTGGGTGCTCGCCGACGCTGCGATCGACTTCGCGGTCTTCGGTGAAGGCGAGCAGACCTTCGCCGAGTGGCTGGCGTGGCTCGCGGGGGGCTCCGACCGCGCGGCGCTGGGACGGATCGCCGGCCTCGGCCATCGCGATGGTGCGCGCTTCGTGCGCCATGCCCCGCGCACGCCGATGAGCGACCTGGCGCCGATCTCGTCGCCCTATCGCGAGGGCATCCTCGACGCGGGCGACGCCGAGCAGCTCCTCCTCGAGACCGTCCGCGGCTGCATCTTCCGCTGCAAGTTCTGCTACTACCCGAAGGCCTACGACAGCCAGTTCTTCCTCGCGGCCGAGCACGTCCGCGGCGACCTCGCGCATGCACGCGATCGCGGCGTGCGCGAGGTGTTCCTGCTCGACCCCACGCTGAATCAGCGCAAGGACTTCGCGGCGTTCGTGGAACTGCTGGTCGAGTGCAATCCGGACGGTCGCCTCGAATACCACGGCGAACTGCGCGGCGAGGGCATCACGCCGGCGCCCGCGCAGCGGATGCGCGCGGCGAACTTCGTCGAGGTCGAGGTCGGATTGCAGTCGGTCGCACCGCGCACGCAGGAGCTCATGGATCGCCGCAACAACCTGCGCGCGTTCGAGACCGGTGTGCGCGCGCTGCGCGACGCGGGCATCCGCGCGAAGACGGATCTCATCGTCGGGCTACCCGGCGACACGCCGGACACCGTGCGCGAGGGTTATCGCTTCCTGCGCGACCGCGGGCTCTGCGACATCGCCCAGGTCTTCCGTCTGAGCATCCTGCCCGGCACCGCGTTCCGTCAGGAGGCCGCGATGCTCGGGATCTCGTTCGCGCCGCGGCCGCCCTATTCGGTCCTGGCCACGCCGACGCTCTCGGCGGAGGAGATCGACGAGCTCCTCGCCGAGGCCGAGTCGGTCTTCGATTGCACCTTCGATCCGCTGCCGGAGGCCGGTCATCCCGCGTGGTTCGACGCCTCGCGCAGCACGCTCGGCGTGCCGACGAGCTGGTCGGTCGACCTCGACGAGACCCCCGGCCGGCTCGTGCCGCCCGCGGCGATCGCCTTCGTCTTCGCGCTGCGCTTCGTCACCGGCGAGCCGTTCGCGCACGGCGCGCGCATGGCCGGAGCCCTGCGGGAGCTGCTCGCGCACAATCCTCATTCGACCCTGCTCGTCGTGCTCGCGGTCCGCGCCGAATTCCCGTTCGACGTGCTCGAGCACCTGCGCGAGGCGATGACGCCGGCTCCCGACGTCTATCAGGAGCTGCACCACGTCGCGCATACGGGAACGGGTGGCGCGGCGCGGCGGCTCGCCGTCGAGCTGCCGGAAGCGGCGCGCGCGCAGCTCGACCCCGAGTGGTGCGAGGAACTCGCCGCGCTCGCGGAGATCGTCTGGCGCTGACGGGTCACCGCGCCGCGGCGTCGGTCGCGGCCCAGCCGCGCCGGTGGGCGACGACGAAATGGGGTCGTCCCTTCACCTCGTCGAAGATGCGCCCGAGGTACTCGCCGAGCACGCCGAGCATGAGGAGCTGCACGCCGCCGAAGAAGAGCACGATCACCGCGGTCGAGGCCCAGCCCGGCGGCGTCGTCTCCGACACGAACGCCGCGACGAGCGCCCACAGCATGAGCACGAAGCCGAGCACGGAGGCGAAGAGCCCGAGCCACGCGGCGAGCCGGAGCGGCAACGAGGAGAACGACACGAGGCCGTCGAGCGCGAGGCGGAACAGCTTGCGGAAGCCGTACTTCGCCTCGCCGGCCGCGCGGGCCGCGCGGTCGTAGGGGAGACCCGTCTGCCGGAAGCCGACCCAGCCGCGGAGTCCGCGGACGAAGCGGTTGTGCTCGGGCATCGCATTGACGAGGTCGACGACGCGACGATCCATCAGCGAGAAGTCGCCGGCGTCGAGCGGGATCTCCACGTTCGCGACGCGGCGCATGACGCGATAGAAGGCCGCATAGCACGCGCGCAGGAGCGGCCCTTCCTTGCGGTTCTGGCGCACGCCATAGACCACGTCGTAGCCCTCGCGCCATTTCGCGATCATCTGCAGGACGACCGCGGGCGGGTCCTGCAGGTCGGCGTCGAGCACCGCCACCACATCGCCCCGCACGTGCGCGAGCCCGGCGCTCACGGCCGTCTGATGGCCGAAGTTGCGCGAGAAATGGAGCGCCGCGAAGCGCGGATCGCGGTCGCATTGCGCGTCGAGCAGGGCTGCGCTGCGGTCGCGGCTGCCGTCGTTCACCAAGAGGAACCAGACCTTGCCCGGCAGCGCCTGGGCGAAGCGCGTGAGCTCCTCGAAGAGGGCCGGGAGGACGGCCTCCTCGTCGAAGCAGGGGATGACGACGCCGAGTTCGGGGGTCGCCTGGGCGCGGTCCTGGTTCATGCGGCTGGACCGCATGATGGCGCTCGGCGGGGCGGACTCAACGCCGTGCCCGCGATCGTCCCGCGGCGTTCGGGTCCGCGAGAGGGATTGCGTTCGCGGCCCGACGTCGCGATCGTCCGCCCGGTCACGCCCCGCTCTTCCCGCTCTTCCCGCTCTTCCGCGGACCGCTCCGCGCGCAGGAGGGACCTCGATGTTCCGTTCCGCTCCGCTGCTCTCCGCGCTCGCGGTCGTGCTGCCCGCCTCGGCGCAGTCCTACGTCGTGTCCCCGCCGCAGGCCGCGACGACCGAAGGCGGCACCTGGTTCGCCGAGCCATTCACCGGTCCGTGTCGCTACCAGCAGATCAACGCCGATCTCCGCGGCGGGCCGCGGAACTTCTCGGCGATCGCGTTCCGTCGCGATGGCATTGCGCCGACCGATCCGAGCCTGAACGCGCGCCTCCTCGACCTCGAGGTGTCCTGCGCCACCGGGTCGTACTCCGGTTCGGGCAGCAACTTCGCCGCGAACTACCTCAGCGCGCCCACGACCGTGTTCGTGCGCAAGCTGCTCAGCCTGCCGGACCTGTCCGCGCAGCCGCACTCGTTGCCCGCCGACTGGTCCATCAACCTCGCCTTCGACTTCAACCACACCTACGTGGGCAACGCCGACTTCCTCTGCGAGCTGAAGGTCTGGGCGGCGAGTTCGTCGAACGGTTACCTCGTCGACGGCGTCAGCGCGCGCGACACGGTGCTCACGGGCGGCTTCCGCTCGATCGGCAGCGGCTGCCTGACGGCGAACGGTGCGATGACGGTCCGCGGCGTCATCGCGACGGATGCCGCGAACGCCCGCTCGAGCTTCGACTGGGGAATCGCGCGCGGACCCTCCTCCGCGGCGGCGGGTCTGCTGATCGGTCTCACCGATCCCAACGTCGTCGTCCCGGGCCTGTGTCCGTCGAGCGCCGGCAATCGACTCCACTGCGACGGCGTCCTCGCCTCGGTGCTCGGCTCCCTCGACGCCGTCGGCACCTGGACCCTGCCCACGGTCGTCGCACCCTGGCAGCCGGCGTTCGTCGGCAGCACCGTGACGGCCCAGGCGGCTGCGGTCGACCCCGGGCAGGGCGGGCTCGGGATCGCGGTGAGCCAGGGCATCGTGAGCGTCGTGCCGCCCGGCCCCGTGGCGCCGCAGGTGGCGCGCATCGTGGCGACGGGCCCCGGCGCCTTCGGCGCGGCGAGCGGCACCCGCTGGTTCGGCCTCGGCTTCGTGATGCGGGTCCGGTACTGAACGCGCGCGCCTGCGTCGTTCCGTTCGACGCGGCATCGCCGTAGCCTGCGCGCCCCGTGCACCTCGGTACCCGCAAGCTCCTCCTGGGTTCGCTGCTCGCGGCGTTCTGCGTGCAGACCTCGCTCGTCTATCTGGATCCGACCGCGGACGAGCGCCCGGCGTTGAGCGAACTCGCGTTGACGGGCCGTCGCATCTGGCATCGCCACAACTGCCAGGTCTGCCACCAGATCTACGGCTTCGGCGGCTTCCTCGGCCCCGATCTCACCAATGCCGCGCCGCGCCTCACGCGGGCCCGGCTCGACGAGATCCTCACGCAGGGCAATGCCCAGATGCCCGCATTCCATCTCACGCCGGCGGAGATCGATGCCGTGCAGCAGTTCCTCGTCGAACTGGACCGCACCGGTGTGGGCGTCGCCCGGCGCGCGCGACCGCTCGATCCGGCGGCCGTCCACGCGAGCGTGGCCGCGCAGGTGGCGCGGCCGGAGACGCCCGCCGAGGTGCGCGCCGGCCACGCGACCTTCACGACGCTGTGCACGGTCTGCCACGTGCCGTTCCAGGCGACGCCGCTCGGTCTCCAGACGGCACCCGATCTCACGACGGTCGTCGATCGCCTGAGCGACCAGGCGATCCACGACACCATCCAGGCCGGCCGGCCCGAGCGCGGCATGCCCGCCTGGGCTCTGCCGGAGGGCAAGGTCGCCGAGCTCGTCGCGTTCCTCCGCTGGCTGAAGCACGAGCGCGCGACGCTGGCCGCCACCCTGACCGGCGTCGACGACACGCAGCCCTTGCCGTGGTGGGAGTTCAAGTGATGACGCAGACGCTCGCCGCCCAGGCGATCCGGCCTTCGGACCCGTCGACGACCCGGCTCGAACCGCTGGCGGGTCACGCCGTCGACCGCACGGTCGTGATCCAGCTCAGGATGGCGCTGAGCTGCATCCTGATGGCGGTGCTGGGGGGCTTCCTCGCGGCATTGCATTACGTCCCCGCGGTCTCGACCTGGCTCAATGGGATCGGCGTCTCGCTCACGCAGCTCCGCCCGGTGCACACGTCGTTCGCCTCGCTCTGGATCTTCGGCGGCTCGCTCGCGGTCATCTACCACTGGCTGTCGACGCAGCACGGCGGTCTCGACCGCGCCGATCGGCTGCGCTTCCGCTTCCATACGGCGTGTTGGATCGTCGCGGGCGTCGGGATCTTCGTCTCGCTGCTCCTCGGCGTGAGCTCGGGACGCGAGTACCTCGGCTTCCACCCGGCGTTCAGCGCCGTGCTCCTCGTGGGCTGGTTCGCCTATGCCTGGAACTTCCTCCGCCGGCTGAGGCACGGCTTCTGGGCGCAGCCGATCTACGTCTGGTTCTGGACCGTCGGCACGCTCTTCTTCATCTACACGTTCGTCGAGGGACACGCGTATCTGCTGCCGGGGGTCTTCGAGAACCCGGTGCGCGACCTGCAGATCCAATGGAAGTCCTGCGGGACGCTCGTCGGCTCCTTCAACTTCCTGATGTATGGCTCGCTCACGTACGTCGCGGAGCGGCTGACCGGCAACCGCGGCTATGCGCAATCGCCGACCGCGTTCTGGCTCTTCGGCGTTGGTTGCCTGAACTCGTTCACGAACTACGCGCACCACACCTACCACCTGCCGCAGACGCCGATCGTGAAGTGGATCGCGTTCATCGTCTCGATGCTCGAGCTCGTCATCCTCCTCAAGGTGATGATGGACCTCGCGCGCGCGATGCGGCAGCGTCCGGGCCCGTTCTGCGGGCGCGCGAGCTGGCTCAGCCACGCGAAGGGCTGGACCGGCACGATGCTCCTCTACTCGATCGTGATCTCGGTCCCGAACGTCAACAGCATCATCCACGGCACGCACGTCGTCGTCGGTCACGCCATGGGCACGACGATCGGCATCGACACGCTGGTGCTGCTGGGCACGGGCTGCTGGCTCATCGGCGAGGCGCGCGGTCCGGCGATCCTGCCGAGGCTCGACTGCGGGCTCCAGCGCGCGAGCGTGCGGTGGATCAGCGGGCTTCTCGCCGTGCTCGTCGCCTGGCTGATCGTCGCCGGCACCATCCACGGCTGGTGGCGCTACCAGGGCCTCGCGACGCCGCAATGGGTCGCCGCGAGCCGTTGGATCCTCCCGCTCTGCGGCGGTGCGATGGGCGCGTGGCTGATCGTCGTCGCCGTCCGCATGCTGCGGATGCTGCGCGCGGGTTGATGCGCCGCGTCAGCGCGTGACGAAGCCGCGCTGCACGTCGAGTTCCTGCCGAACGCGGAGGCGGCCATCCGCCTCGCGCAGTTCGAGGACGGGGTAGCGCCCCGCGCCGTCCGGATCGAGGAACACGGTCTCCACGCCGCCCTCGGCAGGCTGGTGGATCGCCTCGAGGCGACCGTCGCCGTCGGCGTCGCGGGCCCGCGACGTGAGCCGCCCCTCGCGGTCGAAGGACTCGATGGTCTCGAACTCACCGTCCTGGTCCTCGTCGAGCGCGCGCGACACGAGTCGGCCGGAGCGGTCGAACTGTTCGTGGCGTTCGACGACCCCATTGGCATCGCGATCGGTCGACCGGAGCGCGAGCGTGCCATCGCCGCGGCGGTACTCGAGGGCCGGGCCGTTGCGGTCCACGCTCCAGAGCGCCGTCGCGCCCGAAAGGCTCTCGCGGTCGGCGCGCGCCTCGAGCCAGGCGATGAAGAAGACGACGCTCGCCGCGGCGAGGGCGAGCGTGAGTCCGAAGCGCGGCTTCGCCGGCGCGCCCGGTGCGCGGGGAGCCAGGGACTCGGGTTTGCCCTCGGAGTCCGCGACCGGCTCGAACGCGTCGTCGAGGCCCTCTCCGACCGTGCGGGCCTCGAGCAGGGCGGCCTCCGCATCGGCGAGGCGGGCCCGCGGCACCAGCACGCGCACGTTCTGGAGATTCATCAGGCGCTGGCTGGTCGCGAACTCGTCGGCCAGCAGCCCGTCGGGCGTGCTCGCAGGGATCCCCGCCGCCTCGAGCACCGCCGCGATGACGCGCGCCTCGAACGGCGTGCGGGCGATCCGGAAGGGGACCAGGTCCAGGGGACCTGCCGTCGATTCGTCGCTCATGGTCGCGCTCCTCGGTGGGGAATCGTGGCTCGGGCCGGGGGCCGCGCCCATGGTCGTTCAGAAGCGGACCCGACGCAATCGGAGCGCATTGCCGATCACCGAGACCGACGAGAGGCTCATCGCCGCGCTCGCGAGCATCGGTGAGAACGACCAGCCGAAGAACGGCTGCAATGCACCGGCGGCAATCGGCACGCCGAGCAGGTTGTAGGCGAAGGCGAAGGCGAGGTTCTGCTTCACGTTGCGCAGGGTCGCGCGGGCCAGGGCCCGGGCGCGGGCGATCCCGCGGAGATCGGGTTCGACCAGCGTGATCCCGGCCTCCTCGATGGCGACGTCGCTGCCCGTGCCCATCGCGATGCCCACGTCGGCCTGCGCGAGGGCCACCGCGTCGTTGATGCCGTCGCCGGCCATGGCGACGCGGTGCCCCTCGCCCTGGCGTGCCGCGACGAGCGCGCCCTTCTGCGCCGGCGAGACCCCGGCCTCGACGCCATCGAGGCCGAGTTCCTTCGCGACGGCCTCCGCCGTGCGCCGCGCATCGCCGCTCAGCATCACGACGCGCACGCGATCGGCCTGGAGCGCGCGCACGGCCGCGGCGCTCGTCGCGCGGATGCGGTCCTCGATCGCGAGCGCGGCGACCAGCTCGCCCTCGCGGGCGACGAGCACCACGCTGCGGCCGGCGTCGCGCTGCGCATCGGCTCGTTCCGCGAAGCCCGCGGTCGCGACGCCGAGCTCCAGAAGCCATGCCGCGGCGCCGATCGCGTAGGTCGCGCCGTCGCTCGTGCCGCGCACGCCGCGGCCGGGGACGGCCTCGAAGGCGTCGGGCTCGCGTGGGGTGATGCCCCGCTCGTGCGCGGCCAGGACGATCGATTGGGCCAGCGGATGCTCGCTCGCGCGCTCGAGGCCGGCGATCACCGCGAGCAGCGTGCGCTCGTCGACATCGGCACGACACTCGAGCTGCGTGACGCGCGGCTTGCCCTCGGTCAGCGTGCCGGTCTTGTCGACCATCAACAGGTCGACGTCGGCGAGCGCCTGCAGGGCCTGTGCATCGCGGACGAGGATGCCGGCGCGGGCGCCCTGCCCGATGCCGACCATGATCGACATCGGCGTCGCGAGGCCGAGCGCGCAGGGACAGGCGACGATGAGCACCGCGATGGCCGCCGTCAGCGCGGGCCCGAACCCGGGCCCGAAGACGAGCCAGAGCGTGAAGGCGAGCAGCGCGACCGCGACGACGATCGGCACGAAGACCGCCGCCGTGCGATCCGCGAGGCCCTGGATCGGCGCCTTGCTCCGCTGCGCGTTCACGACGAGGGCGATGATGCGCGCGAGCGTCGTGTCCGCGCCGGTGCGCGTCACGGCGACGACGAGCGCGCCATTGCCGTTGGCCGTGCCGCCGGTGACCCGGTCGCCGGCGCGCTTGGCGACCGGGAGCGCTTCTCCGGTCAGCATCGACTCGTCGACTGCACTCGCGCCGTCGACCACGTCGCCGTCGACGGGCACGCGTTCCCCGGGTCTCACGCGCACGCGATCGCCGGGGCCGAGCGCGTCGATCGGCACGTCGTCCTCGGTGCCGTCGCTGCGCACGCGCCGCGCGGTCTTGGGCGCGAGCGCGAGGAGCGCGCGGATCGCCTCGCCCGTGCGCCGTCGTGCCCGCAGCTCGAGCACTTGTCCGAGCAAAGTCAGCGTGACGATCGTCGCCGCGCTCTCGAAGTACAGCGCGCCGTGCGTGCCATGCCCGCCGGGCGCGAGCGAGGGGACGAGCGCGACCAGCACGCTCCACGCGAAGGCCGCGCCGACGCCGAGCGCGATCAGCGTGAACATGTTCGGGCTGCGCGCGCGCAGCGAGTCGAGCGCGCGCGCGAAGAACGGGGCACCCGCCCAGAGCACGACCGGCGTGGCGAGCGCGAGCTGCAGCCACGTCGATGCCGCACCGCCGATGCCGCCCATCGCGACGACGAGCAGCGGTGCCGTGAGCGGTGCCGCGATCCGGAGCCGACGCTGCATCTCGCGCTCCTCGGCGCTCGGCCCGTCGTCGACCGATGGCAGCAACGGCTCGAGCGCCATGCCGCAGAGCGGGCAGGGACCGAACACGTCCCGCACGATCTCGGGGTGCATCGGGCAGGTGTAGCGCGTGCCCGGTGCGGCGGTGGGTGCGGGGACCGCGGCGGACTCCGGCGTCATCCCCGCGGTACCCGGTGCCGCGAGGAAGCGCTCCGGGTCGGCGAGGAAGCGGACGCGACAGCGCCCGCTGCAGAACGAGTGGACGACGCCCGCGTGTTCGGCCTGCGCCGGATGGCTCGCCGGATCCACGCGCATGCCACAGACGGGGTCGATGACGAACGGCGTGGGTTTCTCGGTGTCGTTCACGGCGAGGTCCGGATCGGGTGGAGAAGACCCGTCTACGGCGGAGATTGCACGCCTCGGGTCACGGCGTGGGCGCGTTCGCGTGCCGAGGAGCCCGGCGCGTATCGTCCGCGCCTCCCATGGTGATCCCGCGCCGCTGCCGAGTCGCATCGCTGACCGTCGTCCTGACCTCGTTGCTCGCCTGTGCCGGACCCGCGCCGGTGCCCGATGCCGCGCAACCGGTGGCGATCGCCACCTGGCCCTTCGGCGCGCTGGCGACGGAGCGCGCGCGCGAGGTGCTCGCGGGCGGCGGCTCGGCGCTCGACGCGGTGGAGCAGGGGATCCGCGTCGTCGAGGCCGCGAGCAGCGATGGCTCCGTCGGACTCGGGGGACGACCGAACGCGGCCGGCTATCCGCAGCTCGACGCCTGCATCATGGATGGACCCGGCCACCGCGCCGGCAGCGTCGCGGGCGTGGAGGGCATCGTGCACCCGATCAGCGCGGCGCGGCGCGTGATGGAGGACAGCAAGCACGTGATGCTCGTCGGCGAGGGCGCGCGCTGGTTCGCGATCGAGCGCGGCGTGGAGTCGGTGACCATCGACGACCTCGCGGCGAAGAAGCGCGCCTGGGTCGAGGGCGCCGCCGCGCGCGGCGGGCGCGCGATCCACGACGCGTTCCCGGGCGACGGGCACGACACGATCGCGCTGCTCGTGCGCCACGCGGACGGCACCCTCGCCGGCGGCTGTTCGACCAGCGGCGCGGGCAACAAGCTGCCCGGCCGCGTCGGCGATTCGCCGATCCTCGGCTCCGGGCTCTACGTCGACGACGAGGTCGGCGCGGCGGGCGCGACGGGCCTCGGCGAGAACGTGATGCGGTGGTGCGCGAGCTTCCTGATCGTCGAGCTGATGCGCTCCGGCATGCACCCGCAGGCGGCCTGCGAGGAGGTGCTGCATCGCATCGCGCGTGCGGATCCGCGGGGCTACCAGCTCGACGTCTGCTTCATCGCACTCGACAAGCAGGGCCGCACCGGGGCCGCCGCGTCGAACCAGGGCTTCCCCTATGCGGTCGCCTCACGGCGACCGAGCGAAGTCCTGACGGTGCCGCCGATCACGCGGCGTTGAGAGCGCGGTCGGCGCGGTGGCAGCGCGGCATCGTGCGCGCCGGAACGTGTCGCGACGCGACGAGGACTCAAGCCGTCGCGGCTCGCCCGCCGATGCACGTCGCGACCGACAACACCACTGAACCGCCTGGCCGGGCAGGACGCATGGGCCTGCAAGACGAAGGCACGCACGGGGCACGCAGCTCCGCGCGTGCCTTCTGTGTTTTCCGGGCATCGGTTTCCGGCGTTGCGGCACCTTCTCCCCACTGCAAGCCCTCGGACCGCCGTGCAACTCGAACCGAACGAACGTCTCCGTGTGCTGGTCGTCGACGACCAGCGCATGTTCCGCGACATGCTGGCGCGCGAGCTCGCCCGCGAACCCGACCTCGACATCGTCGGCACCATCTCCGATCCGTCGGACCTCTCGCGCATCGCCGAGGACCTTCGGCCCGACGTCGTGCTGATGAACGTCCACCTCGCCGGCCGTGCGAGCTGCGATGCCGCCGACCGGCTGCGCCACAGCCTGCCCGAGGTCGTCCTCATCTTCCTCGCGGACTTCTACGCGGACACGATGATCGAGCGCGCGCTCCACGTCTCCGCGTCGGGCTACCTCAGCAAATCGGAGAGCTACGAGCTCCTGCTCGACGCGATCCGCAAGGGCGCCGCCGGCGAGACCACGGTGCCCGATGCCGTGCGCTCACGTTTCCTCGACGGCGACGGCCACTCGACCCGCCGCTCCACGCTCACGCACCGCGAGCAGGAAGTGCTCGAGCTGATCGCCCAGGGCCTCGCGAAGAAGCAGATCGCGTCGGCGATGGGCGTCAGCATCAAGACCGTCGAGAGCCACACCAGCAAGCTCATGAAGAAGCTCGACATCCACGACCGCGTCGAGCTCACGCGCTTCGCGATCCGCGAGGGTCTCGTGCCGGTGTGAGGGTGCGGGTGTGCGCGGATGCGCCGATGGCCGGGCCTGGTGATCGCGCGTCATGAGCGAGGGACTCGCGAGCATCGGCTGCGCCGCCGCGACGCGGTCCGATGGCCGAGGCCGCGAGCTCGTCGTCGGCGAAGACGAACGAGTCGCGAGGCTGGTCCTGGATCGGAGTCCACCGGCTGGCGCTGGCGTGGTGCCCATGCCGTGTTGCTGTGACCTGGTTGCCTGGAAGGGCGCGGGTACGACCGCGCGTCGATGCCAACCGTCGTTCGATCCGGTTCCGCGCGGTTCTCCATCTCCTCCGGGGAGCGGCCGGAGCCGCAACGCACCCACATCGAGGAGGGTGATGCCGTCGCAGGATTCCGGCGGCTCGAGCGACGGGTCGAGCCTGAACCCGGCCTCGACGGTCAGCTCCAAGTGTCACCCATGTGCCCGGACACGGATGTCACCCATGTACCCGGGTGGGACCCGGCAGGGGCGGCACGTCGGCACGCCCCAGCTCCCCGCAGATCACATCAGCGTGATCGAGATCGCCTGCGAGGCGCCGAGGCAGCTGCCCGTGGGGAGCGTGCAGAGGTTCCACTCCTGGGCGCAGAAGCGCAGCGAGCGGAGGCCGGGATCGTTCGGCACCGGGATGGCGAAGCTCGCTCCGCCGCTCGTGGCCGTGCCGGGGATCACGACGCTCAGGGCGACGTCGACGTAGAGCGCGCAGACCGCCTCGGTGGGGCCGCAGAAGCCGTTGGCGCCGAAGGGGCCGCGGATCAGCTGCGGGGTGCCCAGGCAGTTGCCGAGGAGGAGTGCCGATGCGCTCATCGCGCAGGGCACCCTGGCCGTCACCGCAAACGACTGGTTGCCCAGCTGGGGTTGGCCGGCGCAGGCGATGGTGGGGATGCCGAACGGCGTGGAGCTGCCGCAGCCGCTGCCGCCGGGCGAGGACACGAAGCCGCATTGAGCGGTCACGGCCGTGGCGATCGCGGCCGTGACCAGGGTGCTGCGCGCCACACTCAGGAGCTCGTTTCGCATGGTGCCTCAGCCGAGTTCGATGACGATGCCGACGTAGTTCTGCACGGTCCCCGTCGGCGAGACGTTGCTCGAGGTGTTGTGCACGCGCAGGACGACCCAGGAGCTGAGCGTCGTGGTGCGCGTCGCGCTGGTGTCGAGGCCGAAGGACGCATTGAGCGCCGCCCATTGCCATTGCAGGACGCCACCGCGGAGCCCGGCGTCGGCGGGGACCGTGAACGGCATGCTCGCGGCCCCGGTGGCCGAGATCGTCGTCGAGGCGCTCGCCACGATGTCCTGGTAGAGGAAGCACGAGTTCGTGCCGGGGATCGGCAGCGGTGCCGGGAGCAGCGAGAGCCCCACGAAGAGCGTCGCCGGCTGGAGCGGAGCGGCCCCGCTGAGGCTCAGCGTGAGGGGTCCACCGAGCGCGCCGCCGCTGCTGCTCGCCACGAGTCCGCCGCAACCCGTGCCGAAGGAGGCATGGGTGCCGGCGGTCGTGAACGGAGTGTCCATCGACCAGGTCCCGGCGGGCTGCGACGCGACGTCGAAGTCGATCAGGAGATTGCCGGCGGCGGGGTCGTAGACGAAGGGCGTGTCCAGCACGAAGGGCCCCCCATAAGGACCGATCGGCTGCGACACCGTCGCCGGGAGGTTGGTCGGCTTGCGCGCATAGGCGACGACGAGGTTCGGACCGTGGTTGGCGGCGAAGGTGCTGCTGGCGGTGCCGACCGTGGTCGCGGTGGTGCTCAGCGAGATCTGCAGGCTGATCCCGGTCTTGGCGACGTTGGACGAGCTGCCATTGGCGCGCAGGTTCAGCGACTGCACGAACATCGGCGAGGCGAGGCCGGTCTCCTCTGCGCCGTAGAGGTACTGCACGCGGGCCGCGTTGCTCAGGCCGAAGGGGAAGGCCGTCGAGGCGGAGGCCTCGGTCGCGGCGAAGTCCGCAGGGATGACCTGGGTCTGCGCGACGAGAGCGGCCTCACCGAGGGCGAGGAGGACGAGGAGAGAGCTGCGGAGCGTGTTCAAGGCTGGGGCGGTCCTTGGCCGGAGAAGAGCGAGCGGGGAAAGCGTGGGTGAGTGGCGGCGATCGCGCAAGGCGGGGTCCGGGCTAGTCGCTTCGCGCCGCACGCAGCGCGCGACGCACGATCGGCCGCGTGGCGGAGCGGCGCAGCACCTCGCGGAAGCCGGCGCGCAGATAGGTCGCGAGGATCCCGGTCCACGCGAAGGCATCGGGCATGGCGTCCTTCTGTGGCTCCGTCGGATAGGCCTCGACGATCCGCGCACCGCGCGAGCGCGCCAGTGCGACGGCGCCTTCGACGAGAGCGACCGAGTGGCCGTGACGGCGCTGATCCCGGCGGATGAAGAGGCAGGTGATCGACCAGACCGGCTCGTCGTCGAGCGGGGCGAGGATGCGCGAGCGGGCGAGCGCACCGAAGTCCTGGCGCGGTCCGATCGCGCACCAGGCGACGGGTTCCGGGCGACCGTTCTCACCGGCCAGGTAGCCCAGCACGCCGGGCGGCGGTCCGGCCTCGACGAGTTCCCGCAATCGCCGTCGATTGCCCTCGCCCTTGCCCGCCTCGTATTCCTTGCGCGAGAGCCGCGGCGTCATGCACCAGCAGCCGCCGCAGGCGCCGCGTTCGCCGAAGAGCGTCTCGAGATCCGACCAGCGGTCGGCGGTCACGGGTTCGACGATCAAGCGCCTGGACCTCGCCATGGCGCGCAGTCTGGTCGATCACGTCATTCCGGGCAACGTCGCCTGGCGCGGCGCGCGCGTGTAGCGCGCGAGGTAGCCCTTCATGCGCAGCTTGCGCAGCGTGTTGGCGCTCGACATGTAGCGGATCACGCCGAAGATCGGCCGCTCCGGCGCCCAGGGCCGATCGAAGCGACCGAGGCACCAGAAGATGCCCGAATAGGAGTTCGGATCGCGGCCGTCGACCGCGTAGCGGTTGTTGAGCTCGACGAGCAGCTCGAGCGCCTCGCGCGCGCTGCCCGTCCATTCGAGGACGCGCTTGCCCCAGAGCATGCGCAGGTAGTTGTGCAGGCGGCCTTCCTCGCGGAGCTGCGTCTGCGCCGCGTTCCAGACCGGGTCTGCCGTCGCGGCATCCGCGAGCTCCTCGAGCGTGTGCCGTCGCGGCCGCGGATCCGCGCCGTGCAGCTCGAGGCTCGCGCGCGCCCAGCCGGGCAGGGACTCATAGCGGTCGAACTCGTCCGGCCGGTGATGGCAGACGTTGAAGCCGAGCTCGCGCCAGGTGACGAGCTCGTCGAGGAAGGCCTCGACGTTCGTCGACGCACCCCACCAGCCCTCCTTCGCACCGCTCGTGGTCGACGCGATCCTGGCCGGGCTCCAATCCTCGGGGGCCGTCACGGCGTCGAGCACCTCGTGCACGCCGACGTGGCCGAAGTGCAACCAGGGCGAGAGATCGCTCTGCGCGTCGGCATCGGGGTGCGAGCGCTCCTCGGCGTAGCGCGCGAGACGTTCGTCGACGAAGCGCGCCAGCGTGGCGTGCCCGGCGCGCGCGCCACCGTGGAGCACCGGCGAGGGCGCGACGCGGTGATCGATCGGCAGACGGTGGAGCGCGTCGAGCGAGCCGGACTTCGCCAGCCAACGCTGCGTCACCGCCGTCGGGGGCGTGGCGCGCGGCATCCCGCGGAGGCGTGCGAGCGGGCTCTTCGTCGGCGCCGCCGCGAGATGCCCGGGCAGGTGCTTCTGCAGATGGCGGCGGAAGTCGTAGGCGCGGCCGAAGGCCTTCTCACCCGCCGCGAGGGGGAGGAGCCCGTTGCCGTCGACCGCCTCGAGGCGCACGGGAAGCGCGCGACCGGCAGCCTCGACCATGTGGGGCACGAACCCGCAGGGCCAGTCGTCGGTGACGACCGCGCAGGCCCTCGTCGCCAGCGCGGCGAGCAGACCCCGGCCGGCGCCCTCCTGGGGCTCGACGTACGACAGATACGCGACGCCGTGCCGCTCGCAGTCCGCCGCGTTGTCGGCCATCCCCTGCAGGACGAACGCGTGCAGACGATCGCTCGCCCAGCGATACCCGCAGCGCAGGGCTTCGAAGACGAGGAGCGGCCGGCCCAGCTCGCGCGCGAGTTCGACCGCGCGGTCCAGCGCGAAGTTCGAGCGCGTGCGGCGCGCCGCGATCATCCCATGGAGCACGTAGTCGCCGTCCGGCCGCAGCGGCCGATCGTTGACGGCCCGGATGCGGAGCGAGGGAACGGCGTGGGGCATCTGAGGGCGCACGATGGCCAGCGACTGGTCGACGGTCCAGCGCGGCATGCGCCGCGGATCGAGCTGGATCCGCGGGGCCCTTTCGCGCGAAGGTCGCCTGCGGATGCGTGAACGTCGCCTGCAGGTCCGTTGCGTGGTGCCGCGGCCCCTCGCCGAGGTCTTCGCCTTCTTCGCGGATGCCCGCAACCTCGAGGCCCTGACCCCGAGCTGGTTGCGCTTCGCCATCCTCACGCCCGCTCCGATCGAGATGCGCGAAGGCGCGCTCATCGACTACCGCATCGCCCTGCGCGGTCTGCCCATGCGCTGGCGCACGCGCATCGCCGCCTGGGATCCGCCGCACCGCTTCGTCGACGAGCAGTTGCGCGGTCCGTACCGGCTCTGGCATCACGAGCACCGCTTCCGCGAGCATCGGGAGGGCACGCTGGTCGAGGACGACGTGCGCTACGCACTCGCCGGAGGTCCACTCGAACCCTTGATCCACCGCTGGCTGGTCCGCCCCGATCTCCGCCGCATCTTCGCCTTCCGCTCCGCCACGCTGCCGCGCCTGCTCGGCTGCGACGCTGCCACCACCGCGAACTCGCCATGCCCCGAACCCGTCTTCTCCTGAACGCGCTCGTCCTCGCCGCGGCCTTGCCCGCGCAGGGTCTCCCCGAACTCGACGGGCCCTACCTCGCGGGCTTCCGCCGCGTGACGGTGCCAGGCCTCGCGGGTGGCAATGCCGCGGTCACCCTGCTCGTCCATCACCCCGCGACGAGCAGCGGCGAGAACGCCGCGCTCGATCCGCGGGGCGCGCCCTATCCCCTCGTCGTCTTCGGCCACGGCTTCTCGCTGCAGGCGGGCCTCTACGACTCGCTCTACCGGCACCTCGCGACGCACGGCTTCGTCGTCGCGGGCATCGCGACCGAGGAGGGGCTCTTCACCGGCAATCTCCCGCGCTTCGTCGTCGACTTCGCGGCGACGGTGCTCGGCCTGCGCGCCGCCGCGCAGAGTCCGGGCTCGCCCCTCGCCGGCGCCCTCGCGGCGGAGGTGCGCGCGAACGCGGCGGGTCACTCGTTCGGCGGTGCGGCCGCGATCGTGGCCGCCGCGCGGCATCCGGAGCTCTTCGCCTCGCTCAGCACCTTCGCTGCGACCGCGAGCAGCCCCCAGGGCATCGACGTGCTCGCGGAGCTGCGCGCGCTGCGCGTGCCCGCACTCCACCTCGGCGCGTCGCAGGATTCGATCGTTCCATCGGCACAGAACCTCGTGCCGATCCACGACGCGACGCCGGGCACCTCACGTCTGCTCGAGATCGGCGGCGGCACGCACAGCGCGTTCCACGAGCGCTGGGGACCGGATCGCCTCGTCGAGGCGCCCGGTTCGATCAGCGTCGCGGAGCAGCAGCGCCGCATCCGCCGCGCCTGGCTGCCCTTCCTCGAGTGGACGCTGCGCGCCGACGTCGCGCGCCTCGAGTTCCTGCTCGGTCGCACCGTCAGCGTCGACTCCGGCTGGACGCGGCGCGCGGTCCGGTACGCGAGTCCCGTCCTCTTCGCGAGCGGCGTGCCCGCACCCGGCGCGGCGATCGCGCTCTGTCCCACGGGGACCCCGACGGCGACCGCGCTGAGCTTCGTCGCCTTCGCGCGGGGACCCGGCATCCCGACGCCCTTCGGCGGGTTCGCGCTCGATCCCGGGACCACCCTGCCGTTCGCGGATTCGCCGGTCCTCGCGGACGGTCACGCGCTTCAGCCCTTGCTCGTGCCGAACGATCCGGCGCTGCGCGGCGCGGCCTTCGAGTTCCAGGCCTTGGTGCTCGAGCCGGGGCTGCCGGTTCGCGGAGCGCTCAGCCCGGCGCTGACGCTGCGCGTGCCCTGAGCACAACGCTCACTCGCTCAGCGGCCGCGTCAGCGCGAAGTTCGCACCGCTGCGCACATAGCCGCTGCGATGCCCGGCGTTCTCGAGCCAGCGCAGCAGCTCGTCGTCGCCGATGCGCAGCTCAGGATCGATGGATCGGTCCTGGACGATGCAGTCCTCCGGGAGGCGTGCGCTCGCGCGCCAGCGTGCGACCAGCGAGGGGTCGTCGTGCACGAGGCGCGACCTCGGCTCGACGGGCCGGTGCACGCGCTCCGGCGTCGCGGCGGTGGTCGCCGCTCGAGTCGCCACGGGCGGGGTCTCGCGCTCGTGGCGCGCGACCGCGAGCAGGGCGCACGCGAACGCGAGGACGAGGCCGCTGCGCACGAGCCGGCGGCGCCGCCGGCGCGCGTCCACCGCGACCAGGAGCCGCGCCAGCAGCGCATCGCGCGCGGCCGAGAGCCGTGCTTCAGACATGACCGAAGACCTCCCGCGCGCGGCGCGCCAGCCAGAGGAGCGTGCGGCGGACGCGGCCGGCCGCAGCGTCGCCGCTGATGCCGAGGACGCGGCCCAATTCGGCGAAGCTCCGGTCGCCGACGAAGCGGGCGAGGACGGCCTCGCGCTCGCGGCGCGGCAGCCCGTCGAGCTCGCGACGCAGCCAGCGGATGCGCTCGTCGTGCAGCAGCGCCGCGGCGACCGCGTCGGGTTCGGAGACCGCGTCCGCGTGCAGCGCGACCGTCGTCTCGCGGCGCCGCCGCCGCTGCTCCGCGCGCCGTCGATCGAGCACCGTCGTGAGGACCGCCTTCGCCATCCACGCGTCGAGGGCGCGTTCGTCGGCGAGGGCGACCATGCGGTGCACGACCTTCAGCATGACGTCGTGCACGAGGTCGAGGCATTCCGCCTCCTCGCGCCGCGTCAGGCGTCGCACGGCGAGCAGGACGCGCTCGAACCACTGCGCGTAGAACGCGGCGAACGCCTCGCGGTCGCCGGCGGCGATCCCGCGGGTGAGCATTGCGGTCGACGTCGCGCCGTCGTCCGCCGGCTGGGAGGCCGTCGTCAAGGCCAGCGGCTGCGCTGTGGCCTGCGGGTTCACCGGCCCGAGCCGCCCGGAGGCGCATCTACGCCGAAGGGGTTGCGGATCGCGGCCGCGGCCTCGCGCATCGCGCGCTCGCGCTCGCGGAGCGACTCGAGGTCGCTCTGCATCTGCGCGACCACCTCGGACGCGGCCTCGATCTGACGCTCGCTGCCGCGCACGAAGAGCAGCCCCGACGACTCGTGGAAGCGCACCGTCGCCGGCGCCGTGTTCTCGGCGTCGAGATCGAGCGCGGTCTGGACCGCGGTGAGGATGGTCTCGGGCGACAGCGCGAGATTGCTCGACTCGCCGTCCACGGTCTTGGTGAGGGCGCGCAGGGGCAGCACGCGCAGCCGCGGCGTGCTGTCGAACTGCTCGGCGTTGATGTCGCGCACGACGTGGATCGGCATGCCGTTGCCGCCGCTGATGATCTCGACCTCGAGGCAATGGCGTGGCGCGAGCATGGAACTCGCCGCGCGCACGATGTCGCCGAGCTCGGCGAAGCGGATGCGCAGCGGCGGGACCTGGACCGTCGCCGAGTCCTTCGCGACGAGCAGGTTCAGGGGCGACGTCTTGCGGCCCAGGGCCTCGGCCGCGGACCGCAGCGCCGCCACGAACTCCGTGACGGGTCCTCCCGCGAAGTCGATCGACAGCAGCAGCGGCTCCTGCGGCGAGGTGTCGATGGCGACCTCGTCCTGCGCGACCAGGGCGGCCGGGGCGGCGAGGAGGGCGGAGAGGGCGAGGGTGGGGATCAGGCGGCGGAAGGCGGTCGGCATGGTGTTCATGGCACTCGGTCCGCTGCAACAGACGCCGCCGACCCGTCGCTCCGTCGCGCAGTTTCCAGGGCAGCTTTCCCGGGTCGCCCCGCTGCCGACGCGCTCATCGCAGCCGCACCAGCCAGACCTGGAGCGGGGCCGGGTCCTTGTCGGGCTCGATCGTGACCGCGACGTCGCGCGTCTGATGCCCTCGCCCGCTCGCGTGGAGCTGCCAGCGCCCCGGCGTCACGTTGTGGAAGGTCCACGAACCGGTGGCATCGCTCTTCGCCTCGAAGCGGCGCCGCTCGGTGGTGTCGATCGCGCTGAGCACGAGGTCGACGTCCTGCAGGCCGAAGTTCGCCGCGTCGAAGGTCTCGACCCGCAGCGAGCGCCCGAGGGGGACGGTCAGCACGCGCGAGGCGACGCCGAGATTGGCGTCGTCGCGCACGATGCCCGGAGATTCGACGACGAGTTCGCCCCGCACGGCGTCGTCGAACCAGAGCTCCCAGCCGCCCGCGAGCAGGCCGTCGTAGATCGCCACGCCGAAGCTGTCGGTCGTCTTCTCCGCGAGGCCGCGCCCGGGTGGCCAGCCCACGGGGCGCAGCACGATGGTCTTGCCCACGATCGGGTTGCGGTACTGATCGATGAGCCGCAGGTGGAAGGGGGCCGGCGGCGTGAGCTGCAGGGTCACGTCCGCATAGGGGTTCGAGGCATCGCAGCGCACGAAGGCGTCGCTGCCGTTGAGGCCGGGGACGAAGACCCAGACGCGGTAGCCGTACTCGCTGAACGGCACCTCGCCGACCGACGCATAGATCGGCGAACGGCCGGGATCGTCGTTCTTGCGCCCTTCCGTGCGGCGGACCGGCTCGCGCTTGACGAGCTCCTTCGCCGCATTCGGATTGATCGCCTCCTCGAGGTGGATCGTGTAGCCGCCGAAGGCCGGCATGCCCGCCGCGAGCACGATGCTGATCTCGAAGCGACCGGCGCTCGGCGTGGCAGCGGCGGTGTCGATGCGTCGCGCCTGGTCCGGGCGCGGGTCGCCGACCTGGACCGGTTCGAGCTGCGTCGCCCGCGGTTCGACGGAGCCGATCGCCTCCGGCGGCGGATCCACCGGTGCGGGCGGCGGTTCCTCAGCCACGGGGTCCTCGCCGCCGACGAAGAGCAGCGTCGTCGTGGCCGCCCCGGCGGCGAGCAGGGCGAGCAGGAGGAGGAGGTCCTTGGGCTTCACGGTTCTCGGATCGGCGACACGGCGCGCGGAGCCCGGACCGCTCCGCGCAACGAGCATGGGATAGTAGTCGTCGCCGCGAGAATCACGCGACGCCGGCCTTCGCTCTCCCGCGCCCTCGCGCTCTCCTTGCGGTCCGGGTCCCGCCCTCTTGCCCGACATGCGCACGCCCCACGCCCCGCACCTCGTCTTCGGTCCCGTGCTCTGTGGCGTCCTCGCCACGGCCGCTCCCGCGCAGATCCAAGACTCCCTCGCGGCCCGGCTGCCGCGCGCGACGGTGGCGGTCCTCGAACTCGAGGATGGCGCGGCCTGGGCCCGGCGCCTGATCGCGCTGCTCGAGACGATGCCCGATCCGCCGCAGCGCCTGCTGGGCCTGCGCACCCTCCTGCCGACGCTCGTGCGCGCGGCGACCGGCGGCGTGGCGTTGGACGACGCGCTCACGGCACTCGCACCGAAGCGCGTCGTGCTCGCACTCGTCTCGAACGGCGCGCTCCCCGAACCGCTGCTGATCGCGGAGACCGAGGACGCCTCGGGCGCGCGCACCTTGCGGAGCGCTCTGCTCGGGCGGCTGGGCGCGCGCGCGTTCGTCGACGACGGCGACGGACGGCTCATCGTCGCCGCCGACCTCGCGACGCTCGAGCTCGCGCGCCGCGCGTATGACGGCGTCGAGCCGCGGCTCGCGCTCGAGAGCTTCTGCACGCACGCGCCGCGATCCGCCGCGAGCCTGCTCGTGCACGTCGATCTCGCGGCGGTGCGCGCGAAGGACCTCGATCGCCGCAGCTACGGGGAGCGGCTCGATCCCGGTGCACGCCTGCTCTTCGGTCCGCTCGCCGCCGCGCTCGATCGCGCGCGCGCCGTGCACGTCGAGCTGCGGGTCCTGCCGCGCGGTGCGGAGCTCGCGATGACGATCGACGGCTCGCCGCTCGCCGAGGATCCCGCCCAGGACGACGAGGCGGCGCTCCTCCTCGCGTCCCCGCGTCGCGCGCGCACCCTGCCGCCGGCCCCCGCGGGCACCCTCGCGACGCTCGCGCTCGACCGCTCGCTCGCGGCGCCCTTCGTGCACGTGCGCACGCTCTTCGGCGCGGCGGCGGAGGCGCAGCTCCTCGGCGGCCTCTCGATCGCCGATGCGCTGCTGCGGGCCTCGTTCGTGGACGAGCTGCTGCCGTGCTTCGTCGGGTCGGCGACGCTCTTCGTCGTCGCGCAGGCGCAAGGCGGCAACGCGGTGGCCGACGACGGCGCGGCGGCGGCCGGCCTCCGGTTGCCCGGCTTCGCGCTCGTGCTGCCGCTGGAGGACTCCGCGCGCGCGGCGGAGCTCGCGCTGCGCGGGCTCTCGACCTTCGCGCTCGCGGCGAACGTCGAACGCATGCGGCAGGAGAAGCTGCCCTATGCGATGCGCGTCCAGCGCGACGACGAGGGTCGGCCCTGCATCGTGTTCGAGCCGAGCGAGTGGCACGGCGCGGCGCCGGCGCCGCTCGATGCGACCTTCCAGCCGACGCTCCTCTTCGGTGCGACGCAGCTCGTCGTCGCGAGCACGCGCGAGACCGCTCTCGCGACGATGGCCGCCCGCGTCGATGCGGCCGACGCGGCGACGGCGACGGTGCAGGGCGACCTCCTGACTCTCGATCCCGCGGGACTCGCGGAGTACCTGACGCTCAATCGCGAGCTCGCCGTGCTCGACACCGTGTTGAAGCGGGGCGTGCCCGCGCGGCAGGCGCGGCGCGAACTCGACGAGCTCGCGCAGGTGTTGCGCAACCTGCGCCCCTTCGCGCTGCGGCTCGAGCCCGTGGTCGGCAGCACCACGTTGCGCACCGAGCTCGCGTGGCGCGAGACGCGTGGCACGGAGGCCGGGCGATGAACGACGAGCTCCTCTCACCCTTCGAGCCCACGCGCGACGAGCCCTTCGATCTCGCGAAGGCCGGGCATCTCGCGCGCCGCGCCGGCCTGGGCGCCTCGCTCGAGCGGCGGCTCGCGCTCGTGCGGCTCGGCCCCGAGCGCGCGGTCGCGGCCTGCTTCGCGCGCGACGAGGGCGAGGACGTCGACGCCTTCGCCGACGAGGCGATGGTCGGCGACGACCTCGCGCGTCTGCAGGGCTATCGCCTCTGGCGTCTGCTCGCCGGGCGCGAGCGGCTCCGCGAACGCATGAGCCTGTTCTGGCACGGGCACTTCGCGACGAGCATCGAGAAGGTCCTGGCGCCGCGCGCGATGGCGGGGCAGCTCCGTGCCTTCGATGCGCTCGGCCTCGGTCGCTTCGCGCCGCTCTGTGCCGCCGTCCTGCGCGACCCCGCGATGCTGCGCTGGCTCGACGGCGACCGCAGCCAGAAGGGCCACGCGAACGAGAACCTCGCGCGCGAGCTCTTCGAGCTCTTCGCACTCGGTCGCGGGGCCTATGGCGAACGCGACGTGCAGGAGGCGGCTCGCGCGTTGACGGGCTGGGTCGTCGAGCACGGCGTCGCGCGCTTCGCGCCGCGCCGTCACGACGAGGGCGACAAGACGGTGCTCGGTTCGCCCGGCGTGCAGGGCGTCGACGAGCTCGTCGCCGCGACGCTCGCGCAACCGGCGTGTTCGCGTCACCTCGCGTCGCGGCTGCTCGAGGTCTTCGTGCACCCGCAGCCCACGGCGGAGGAGATCGAGGTGCTCGCGACGCGCTGGCGTCAGCTCGACGGCGACGTCGGCAAGCTGCTGCGCGTGCTCCTGCGCAGCCGCCTCTTCTTCTCCGCGCGCGCGCGCCGCAGCCGCGTGAAGGACCCGCTCGAGCTGGTCGTGGGACTCGTGCGCGAACTCGGCGCGACGGCCTCGCCGCATCGGCTCGCGGAGGCGGCCTCGCAGCTCGGGCAGACCCTGCTCGCGCCGCCGAGCGTCGAAGGCTGGCCGCGCGATCGTGCGTGGCTGAGCTCGTCGGCCTGGCTCCTGCGCGCCAACTTCGTGCTGGAGCTGCTGCGTGCCGAGCGCTTCGCGTTCGCGCCCGGCATCGAGTCGATCCTCGGCAGCGGCTCGCCGCAGGAGCGCCTCGAGACCGCCGTGCGCATGCTCTGCGACGGCGTGGTCGCGCCGGAGGCGCGTGCGGCGCTCGAGCGCTGGCTCGCGCGCGTGGGCGAACCGAATGCCGTCGAGATCGTGCACGCCGTCATGACCCTGCCGGAGGCGCAACTGCAATGAGCATCGATCCCGTTCGCGCACCGTCGCGCCGCGAGTTCCTGGCGGCCGCCGCGTGCGCGCCGTTCGCCTCGGCCCTGCCGCTGCGCTGGTTGCCCGGCGCGGATGACCGCACGCTCGTCGTGCTGGAGCTCGCGGGTGGCAACGACGGTCTCAACACCGTGATCCCCATCGAGGACGCGCGCTGGGCCAGGCTGCGTCCGACGCTGTCCTCGGTGCGCGGCGCCGCGCATCGCCTCGGCGAGGGACGCTTCGCCCTGCACCCGGCGCTCGCAGCGCTGGCGAAGCGCTTCGACCGGGGCCAGCTCGCGATCGTGCACGGCGTCGGCTACACGCCCAAGGATCGCTCGCACTTCCTCTCGCGGGACATCTGGCACGCGAGCGATCCTGCGCTGAAGCGCGTCGGCGCGGACACGACGGGCTGGCTCGGCCGCGCCGCCGAGGAGCTCGCCGCGCGCGGTGCCGCGATCCCCGGCGCGGCGATCGGTTCGCTGCGCGTGCCGCTCTGCCTGCGCGCGCGCCGGCTCGAGGTGCCCGCGCTCTCGCGGCTCGAGGACTACTCGCTGATCGTCGATCCTGCCGCAGACGACCCCGCGCGGAGTCGCGAGGCGCTGGCCGAACTCGCCCGTGCGGGCAGTGCGCACGTCGATCTCGCGCGCGTCGCGGCGGCGGCGCTCGATCAGTCGTCGCAGCTCGAGCGCGCCCTCGCGCGCTATCGCCCGCGCGCGAGCTGGCCCGAGGGTCCCGCGAGCCGGGCGCTCCAGCTCGCGGCGCGCGTCGTCGTGTCGGGCTTCGGCACGCGGCTCCTCTGGGTCGAGCAGGGCGGCTTCGACACCCATGCGACGCAGGCCCCCGCGCACGATGCCCTGCTGCGTCAGCTCGACGCCTCGCTCGGCGCCTTCCTCGACGAGCTCGAGTTGCAGGGCGCCCTCGATCGCACGCTCGTGCTCGTGCACTCGGAGTTCGGCCGCCGCGTCGCGGAGAACCGCAGCCAGGGCACGGACCACGGCGCCGCGGCGCCTGTCTTCGTCTGCGGCGGCGCGGCGCTGCGCGGCGGTCTGCACGGCGAGGCCCCCGACCTCGAGACGCTCGACGACGGCGACCTGCGTTGCACGACGAGCTTCCAGGCGGTGCACGCCGAATTGCTGCGCTTCCTCGGCGTGGATCCGCTGCGCGTGCTCGGGTCGGACTTCGCGCCCATCGGGTTCCTCGGCGCGCGCTGAGCGACGCGCGTCAGCGCCCGACGAGCTTCACTCCCCGAAGAGCATCACTGCCCGACGAGCTCGAGCAGCGCGTCGCTCAGCGCGAGTCCGCCGAGGAAGCCGCCCTGCGGATCGGCGATCGCGAACTGGTGCGCGAGCTCGCCGCCGAGCAACGCGGGTGTCGGGGGCACGGCGAGCGACACGCTCGCGGTGCCGAGCGCGTCGGTGTTCGCGCCGAGGAAGACGATCGCGGAGTCGACCCAGAGCGTGCAGCCGCCGGCGAGCGGGATCTGTGCCGTGCGCAGGCCCACGACCAGCGCCGCCGAGCTGTTCGGCAGCGCGTCGCGCAGCGTCGCCGCGAAGCCCGCATTGCCGAGCAGCGGCAGGCCCGCGGCACCGATGCGCGGCAGGCGGCCCGCCGTGCCGGGGCAGGCCGTGCCATAGGGGCGCGCGAGCGCGCCGCCGAAGTTTCGCAGCGGGACGCCGTGCAACTCCTCGCCCGTGTTGCCGTCGTTCGCGCGGAAGAGGAGCGTGGTGCCGGCGACGGCGCCGAACGAAGCTGCGGAGCCGCTGCCCGCCGGCGCGATGTCGGCGAGGAGCACGGTGCCGGCGCTCGTGCCGTCGGAGACCCAGGGCTCGGGACCGCCGAGCGGACCGTTCGCGCGGAAGACGACCTGCCCGCCGTCACCGGCCGCGAAGAGCTTCGTGGGGCCGGAGCCGCCGAAGCCGGGCAGGAGGTCGGCGACGAGCCGCGTGCCCGCGGGCGTGCCGTCGCTGACCCAGAGTTCGTCGCCGAGCGTGCCGTCGTCGGCGGCGAAGAAGAGGCGGTCGCGCGCGGCCACGAAATTGCGGGGACGACTCGAGCCCGCGCCGGGCTGGATGTCGACGAGGCGCGCCGTGCCCGCGGGTGTGCCGTCGCTCGACCAGAGCTCGCGACCGTTGCTCGCGTCGGAGCCCGCGAAATAGACGCGCGCGCCGAGCGCCGAAAGACCCAGATCGGGGAGCACGAAGAGGATGCCACTGGCGCTGTCCGCATAGAGCGCCTGCGAGCTCGTGCCGCGCAGGCCATAGAGCGTCAGCATCGCGCCCTCCGCCACCGTGTAGAACACGTCGCTCGACGTCGCGACGACCTCGCGCACCGGCAAGGGGCCGATCGAGCTGAGGATCGGTTGCACGAGGAGCGTGCCCGCGGCGGTGCCGTCGCTGCAATAGATGCCGCTCCCCGAGAACACGCCGAACGCCGCCGCGAAGTAGACGCGGTTCTGATGCGCGATCAGGTGCGTCGGGGGCTGCGAGCGGAAGGCCGAGCCGAAGGCCACCACGAGGCTCGTGCCCGCCGGCGTGCCGTCGCTGCGCCAGAGGCCGAGCTGTGGGCCCGCGAAATAGAGCGCGTCGTCGGTCGCGACCAATTCGGCGCCGATCGTGGTCGCGATGGGGGACACGGTTCCCGCCGGCGTGCCGTCGCTGCGCCAGAGCCGGTTGTTCGCCGAGAACCACACCGCGTCGCGCCACGCGACGAACTTGCCGACCGCCGAGGAGTTCGCACCGGGCTGCGTGTCCTTCAGCAGGCGCGTGCCGGCCGGCGTCCCGTCGCTCACCCAGGGTTCGAGGCCGCTGATCCCGTCGTTCGCCGCGAAGTACGCCTTGCCGCGCAGCGAGGTGAAGCTCGGGATCGCGGCCCCGCTCGTCGTCTTCGCGAAATCGGCGAGCAGCGACGTGCTCGCGGCGCTGCCGCCCGAGACGAAGGGCTCGTTGCCGTGCACACCGTCGTTCGCCGCGAAGACCACGCTGTTCTGAAGTGCCACGAGTCCCATCGGGTAGGACCCGGCGCTGCCCGGACGGATGTCGGCGATCAGGCTCGTGCCCGCGATGGTGCCGTCGCTGCGCCAGAGCTCGGTGCCTTCATTGGTGGTCGTGCCGGCGAACCACAGCATGCCCGCGACGTCGACCATTCCCGTCGGCGAGAGGCCGAGCGGTCCCGGGATCACGTCCACGACCGCGGTGCCCGCCGGCGTCATGTCGGTGTGCCAGAGCTCGTAGCCGTAGCTCGAGCTGCGCGCGGTGAACCAGACCTCGTTCGCGAAGAGCGTGAAACCCGTGGGGGCCGAATAGCCCGAGCCGGCATAGATGTCGGCGAGCTGCATCGTGCCCTGCGGGGTGCCGTCGGTGACCCAGGGCTCGGTGCCCGTGCCGAGCCCGGGGAAGATCGCCTTGCCGTTGTGGACGAAGACGCTGCGCGGGCCATCGCCGATGACGGTGACCGGGCTCACGAACGTGGTGCCGCCCGCGGTGCCATCGCTGATCCACCATTGGCGCGGCTGCCCGCCGAAGTAGGCGGAGAACAGCAGGCTGCCGTTGAGATTCGTCAGCGTGCGCGGCGCGGAGCTCGTGGCCCCATTGGCGAGGTCGACGACGCGCCAGGTATTGGCCGCGGTGCCGTCGGTCCGCCAGATCTCGTGGCCGGTCGCGCCATCGTCGGCGACGAAATACACCGTGCCGCCGATCGCGCAGATCGAGACCGGCGAGATCGAGAGCTGCATCGCATGCGCGGGCCCCGGATTGACGTCGGCGACGAGCACGGTGCCCGCCGGCGTGCCGTCGGTGCGCCAGAGTTCGCCGCCCGTGTCGGAGCTGATGGCGGCGAAGTAGAGGCCGCCCGGGCCCGGGACGAAGGTCGCGACGTCGTTCGCGAGGATGCTCAGGCCGAGCCGCAGCGGATACGTGCCACCCGGCGTGCCGTCCGTCCGCCAGAGCCCATAGCCGCGCTCCGAGTTGCCGGCGAAGTAGACCGCACCGTTCCACGCGTACGGGCTGTAGGGGTCCGAGACGCCGGCGGCGCTCCCCGGCATCACGTCGAGGACGAGGGTCGTGCCCTGCGGCGTGCCGTCGGTGATCCGCGGCTCCAGCCCGTGCACCTCGTCGGTCGCGAAGAAGACCGCCCGATTGCCGAGGCGATGGAAGTTCATCCAGGTCGTGCCGGGCGAGGGATCCGCCGCACCGCTCCGGATGTCACGGACGAGCGTCTGTGCGGGAAGGAAACCCGCGAGACAGAGAAGCAGGGCCAGTTCCGGTCGAACGAGGAGCTTGGGCATGGTGAGCGAAGACAGGACTGAGGCGATCAATGGCTTTGCGCCGCGGCGGCTGTGCTCCCGTCGGCGGGCCGGCGCGCGGCGTCATGGTCCCGACGGCGCGTCGGGCGCAATGCATTCGCTGCCGTGCGCAGCCCGGCGAGGATCGTGAGCAGGGCCTTGCCGAGCCAGGCGAGGCTGAGGTCGCCGAGGTTGGTGAACGCGATCCGGATCTCTTGGCGCATCACTTGGCCCTCCGCGGGCGGAGGACGCATCAGGACCCGTAACGGAGGCGGAGACCGTTCGAGGTGGCCACGCCGAGCGGCGCAGCGGGGTCGAGGATCGCGGCCTGGTGGTGCAGCTCCGCGCCGAAGAGGGAAGGCGGCAGCAGCACCGGGATCGAGAGCGTCCCTTCGCCACTTGCACCGGGCGTGCCATCGAGCGCGATCGGCACCGCCAGCGTAGGCGCGAGCACGTCGAGATAGAGGTGCTGACCGGGCCCGAACGCGTTCTGGACCTCGGCGCCGGCGAGGCCGAGCACGAGGCCACCGACGGCACCGCCGCGTCCGCCCCGCAGTCGCAGCGCGATCTCCTCGCCGACGCGGAAGGGCCCGCGTGCACCGAGGAGCAATGCGCTCCCGCCCGTGCCGGGACCGCCCGTGCCGCGCTGTTCGAAGGCACCGCGCTCCGCCGCGGGCACCGCGCGCGAGAACACGATCGAACGCCCGCCGAGGGCGATGAGATCGTTCGCCCCATCGCCGTCGAGATCGCCGAGCAGCTCGGGGGCCACGACCATGGTCGCGCCCTCGCGGAAGGACCGATCGGCCTGCTGGAGGATCAGCGTGGTGCCGATCTGGGTCCCGCGACCGGGATACGCGAGGATGTCCAGGTCGCGGTCGCCGTCGACGTCCGTGAAGCGCACGATGCGCTGGCCCGTGCCGCCGAAGTCGGGGAAGGCCGGCGAGCGCGGCATCGCGGCGAGCGCTCCGCTGCCGTCGTTGAGGAAGACCACGAGCGTGCTGTTGGTGCCGCTCGTGCCGCCGCGCTCCGCGAGGGCGCAATCGAGGTCGCCGTCGCCGTCGAGATCGCCCACCGCGGGACGGTCGTGCTGGCTGTCGACCTGCGTGGCGAGCAGGACCTGGGGCGTCGCGAAGCTCATCCCACCGAGGTTGCTCGCGATCGCCCATTGCGTGCCGTTGCGCGCGACGAGCAGCTCGGGGCGGCCGTCGCCGCTGAAGTCCGCGACGGCCTTCACGGTGACGGCGAGGTTGCCGACGAAGCTGAAGCTGCCGTTCGCGTGGCCGCGGTAGATCGACGCGATGTCGCTGCCGTAGCTGGTGCCGAGCGAGGTGTCGCTCGTCAGCACGAGATCGGGGATGCCGTCCCGGTCGAGGTCGTCGTCGTAGGCGCGGGTGCTGTAGCTCGGCAGCAGGCGGTCGGTGGCCGTCGGCATCGCGATCCCGACGAGGTCGAAGCGCCCGGGCGCGGTCTGCCGCGCCAGCCAGACGCCGGGCGCGACCGGCGGTGAACCGAAGGCCTCGACGTGGATCAGCGCGTCGACGTCGCCGTCGGCGTCGAAGTCGCCCACGCTCATGCCTCGCACGAACTCCATGCCGACCGGTGCCGTGAAGGGCGTATTGACGAGCCGCGGCAGACCCACGTTCCGGTGGCCGCCATAGGGGCTGATGCCGAGATCGAGGTCGCCGTCGCCGTCACCGTCGCGGGGACCCGCGAGATCGCCTTCGGCCCCGAACCAGGGCGGCGCGTCGAAGCCGCCGAGCGGAGAACGCGTCAGCGGTCCCCGCGCGAAATGGACGACGCGCCCGGCGACGAGGTCGACGTCGCCATCCGCATCGACGTCGACGGCGCCCGCGATGTGCGCCGCTCCGAGGCCCGGCAGATGGAAGCTCGGCTCGAACTCACCCTGCGCGTTCTGGATCGCGATCTCGAAGTTCGAGACGCGGTGGTTCGGGAGCGGGGGGCTGCCGCCGCCGCCACCGCCGCAGCAGATCCCGTCGAGGTCGCCGTCGCCGTCGACGTCGGCGAAGCCGGTCGCCGGACCGCCGTTGCGCACGGCCTCGCCCGTGAACGCGAGGTTCGCCTGCCGCAGGACCTGGTATTGGCCGTGGCCCGCGGGCATGCCGAAGAGCACGAGGTCCTCGTCGCCGTCGCCGTCGATGTCGCCCGCCGCGGGGTCGTAGAGGCCGGCGCCCATGGCGATCGGCGCCTCCGCCGTGATCGTCTGGCCGTCGGCTGCGATCAGCACCGGGCGGAGCTGTTGAATGCCATTGGTGAAGAGCATCGCCACGTGTGCGCCGTCGGCCCGCCGCACGGTGCGCAGGCGCGTGCCGAAGGTCGCGAGCGCCAACGTGTGCGTGACGGGCGGCTGGCCGCGCGTCGCCGCGCTGAGGTGGACCGTGACCGTGCGCGGCAGCGGCGCGCCGTTGTCCCCCGCGAGCACGATGAGGTCGTCGCGGCCGTCGTGATCGAAGTCGAAGACCTCGGCGTCGTAGAACTGGCTCTGCGGCGGCGTCAACAAGGCGCCGATGAACGTCGGGGCCCCGACGCCATCGAAGCAGTGGATCTGCAGCGCGCTCCCCACGCTCACCGCGAAGTCGTCGCGTCGGCCATCGCCGTCGAAGTCGCCGGGCAGGATGACGTGGGCGCCGAACCACGAGGCGACCGTGCCGCGCCACGCGGGGAGGAAGCGGCCGTTGCCGTCATTGCGATAGACGCCGATCTCCGCCGACGAAGTGCCGAAGAGCGCGCCCACGACATCGGGATGGGCATCGCCGTCGAGATCGAAGATCGCCTCGAAGGCCGGCTCCAACGGGCCGATCTGGACCTGCGCCGCGTCGAAGGGAGCCGCGCTCTCCTGCGCGGCGAGAGGGACGGCGAGCGCCGCGGTCAGGGCGGCGCGAAGGCAGTGCGAGGGCATGGTGTTCGGCTCGAACGAGCGGGGCGGAGTCTAACGAGCGCGGGGGCGGCGCAGGGCGGCGCCGTTGGCAAGGGGCATGCCGTCGGCGGCGACCCGGGCGAGCTTCCCGGACGCGGGTGCGCGCCGCCCTTCACGGCTCGAGCAGGCGCGCGGCTCGCCATTGCGAGTCCTCGAGCCCGAGTGCGGCCTTCAGCGCGAGCTCGCGCGCGAGTGGATTGCGCTCCGCGGCCAGCTCGGCACAGCGCCGCTCGCCGAGCTCGGCGCGGAATCCGGCGGGCACCGCCGGGAAGGGGTAATCGCTCCCGTGCACGAGACGGGCACGCACCTCGTCGTCGTCGAGCAGGCGGCGCAGGTCGCGCTCGCGCCCCGGGGTGCCGAGCACCGAGCTGTCGCCGAGCAGACGTGGATGGCGGCGGAGCATCGTGACGAACGCGGGCAGCCAATCGGGTTCGTCGCCCGGCCGACCCGTTCCAGCATGGCACGCCACGACGCGGCAGCCGCTCGCCAGCGCGAGCTCCAGGCGCAGGGGATCGGCGAGCGCGATGTCGAGGACCGGTGCGCTGTGTTCGTGGCCCGTGTGCACGAGGACCAGCACGTCGAGCGCGGCGCAGCGGCGGAAGAACGGCGCGTGCCTCCGGTCGGCGACGTCCACGCCCTGCGTCGGCGGGTGGATCTTCAACATCCGCGCGTCGCGGGCATGACAGCGCTCCAGCTCGTCGAGGGCGTCGGCGCGGGCCGGATTGATCGACGGGCAGGGCCTCAGCCGCTCCGGACGCAGCGCGCACACCGCGAAGACGTACTCCGCCGGCACGCGCCAATGCGTGTTCGCATCGTCGGGCCGGCCGCCGGAGTCATAGACGCCATCCTGGCCGACCAGCGCCACGCGATCGAGGCCGCTGCCGTCGATCGCGAGCAGGAGCTTGCGCACGTAGCCGCGATCGAAACCCTCGCCTTCGCTCAGGCCGAGCATCCGCACGAGCAGCGCGAAGGTGGCGCTCCGCCGGATCCGCGGACCGAGGAAGCACGACGAGCCGCCGTCGCCGCTGCCGAAGAGGTGGACGTGCAGGTCACCGCGGCGCCGGTTCGTCGCGCCCGTCGCCGTCGCGCAGGCGCCGAGCAATCCGGCGCCCGTCCAGGCGAGGAACTCGCGGCGATGACACCGCGGATCGGCGGTCGGCATCGGCGCAGGGTAGGGGGACGGAGCGGTTCCCGCCGCTCAATAGCCGAGGACGAGGCGCAGCGCCGCCGAGCTCGCGAGCGTGAGCGTCGGTGCGTCCAGACTCGCCCCCTGGACGTCGAGCACGGCGTCGAGCAGACCCGCGCTCGCGGGGATGGGGAGCGGGAAGCTCACGGGGCCAGGGTTCGCAGTCTGGACGAGCACGACGTCGCTGCTGGTCAGCAGGAAGCAGCCATTGCCCAGATCGAAAGGGGTGACGGGCACGAAGCCCAGGGCGAGCAGCGTGCTTGCCCCGGGCGCGGTGCTGACCTCGACGGCGAAGTTCGGATTGCCGACCCGCGGCAGCTCCGAGGCGCTGGTGACGGGCGCACCGGCGGCATTGGCACAGCCCTGCCCGAAGGGCGTGACCGAGGCGATCGCCACCGGCGGCCAGTAGCGCAGGGGCAGGGCGTTGCTCCGGAGCTGGAAGGGCTGTCCCGGCACGTCGATCGATGCATGGATCACGGTGGCGGTGAGCGACCAGTCGACATGGCGCGGCGTGCCCGAGTTCGCGCCGGAGGTGCTCGCCGCCGCATTGCAGACCAGATCGAAGCTCGACCCGTTGGTGACAGGGAAGGTCCTCGTCAGCGTGTATGTGTGGGGAACGCGAACGGCTGGAGGGAGAACGACACCGCGGCCGACGGCCCGCACTTCACCTGGTAACCCGCGAAGGTGCTCACCAGGTTCTGCGTGTGGATTCCGCGCACCTCGAGCGTCAGGGTCAGGCTCGCGGCCGGTCCGAAGTAGCGGATGTCGCCGGTGGCCGTCACGTTGGCGCCGGTGATGTACTCGAAGCCATCGAATGCCGGTGCCCTCACGAGCCCGCGCGTCGCCAGCATGACGTTGCCCGAGGCCGTGCCGTAGAGCCGCGCTTCGCTGTAGGTCCCGTTGCTGTTGAGCGGCGCGCAGTTGGGATCGAGGCGCGCGAAGACCGGATGGGAGACGCGACCCTGGCAATACGGCACGGCACCGCTGATGCCTGACCTGCGCTGCAGCGTCGCCACGCAGCCGCTCTGCGCGGCCAGGGGTGCGGCGACGCTGCAGCCGAGAAGAGCGAGGATCGCGAACCCGCGAGCTCGCGTGCGGCGCGAGCGGCTTCCAACGGGGAGACCCTGGCGGAGGAGACGGAGCGGGAGTCGGCAGAGCGTGGTCATCGGAGGAAGCGCTGGGGAACGGGCACGAGGCGCGCGTGAGGGCCGCGTGTCGCTCGACCCTGCAGAAGTCGCCGCGCCTCCGCGGTTCACGAATTCCGGAACGGGCACGAGCGGGCCCGCCGCGGCAGACGCCGCGCCGCGTCCTCACGCCTGCCGTGCCGCCGCGCGATGCCCCAGCCAGGTGATCAGGGCGATGCCGGCGAGCGGCACGAACGCGATCTCGCCATACGGTGCGGTGAAGTCGAAGCCGAGCGGCATCGTGGTGGCGAGGTTGGAGACGACGAAGAGCGTCGCCCCGGCGAGCAGGCCGAGACGGGAGAGCGTGACGATCACCAGGGTCATTCCGAGGACGACCGCGAGGATCGCCGGCCAGCTCCGCAGCCAGAGGAGGATCTGCAGGGCGCAGATCGCCGCGATCAGTGCCGCCTCGGCGAGCCCCGGACGCCGCAGGACGCGCCGCGTGATCGTCACGAAGAGCAGCGCGGCGAACGCCGCGAGGATCCCGAAGAGGAGTCCGCCGCCGAGAGCCGTGGCGAGCGCGTACCGCAGGCCCTCGAAGACCCCGCCGTGGACGAAATGATTGGGCGGGTAGGCATTCCCGGTCCAGTCCTTCAGCCAGCCGGAGCCGACCCGGGTCGCGGCGAGCAGAAGACCGAGCACGACGCCGAGGAGCAGGTCGCGTCCGACGAGCGGATTGCGCAGGTCGCCCGCGAGGGCGCGCGTCCACGACACGACGAGGTGCGGCTGTCGGCTCCGCAGCGTGGGCTCGAGTGCGACATAGGCGAGCCACGCGAGGGCCCCGATCGTCAGCCCGCGTTGCAGCGCCTCGACGAGCAACGTGAGCACGCCGCCGAGCGTCGCGGGCGGGTCCGCGCGCAGGGCCAGCCCCGCAATGGCGACGAGTCCGGTGAACGCCGCGAGCCGCCAGGCCCCGCGCCGATCGGCGCGGCGCAGCGCGAGATTGCGCCGGACGAGCCGGACCGTCCCCAGGAGGAGGATCGCGAGGATCGACACGCCGACGAGGGCCGCGGCGCGGGAGGCGCCGCCGTCCGCGGGAGCCCCATCCAATCCCGCATTGCCCCAGGGGCTGACGATCTCGAAGGCCACCGGGCGACCGCGCCACGCCGCGGCCTCGATGCGGAGCGGCAGGTCCTCGTGATCGGCGTGACGCCCGGTCCACGCGACGTGCTCGTCGGCGAGCAGGGCGTGGGATCGCTCGGGCGCGCTCGGCGCCATGCGCGCGGGATCGAGACCGGCGGCCGCGAAGCAGCGGCTCCAATCGGTGGGCGCGTGGCCCGTCGGCTCGCCGTCGCCGGCGCCGGCGAAACGCGTATAGGCCAGGAGCCGGCCGCGCAGATCGAGGCGGATGAAGGCCTCGCCCGGCTCTGTGATCGGTGGGTCGTCCGGCGCCACCTCGCCGTCGTTCCAGATCGTCGCGGCCTGGAGGGGGATCGGGCTCTCGCGGCGCCAATACGAATAGACCGGCGGCTGGCCGCTGCGCAGCCGTTCCCAGCGCTCCGGCGCCGGCCGCGGGTCGCCGGTCCAATCGAGCCAGCTCGTGTCGAACGTGAAGCCCTGCGCGTGGTCGGCCACCCGACCCGGTCCCGCGAGCTCGTGGAGGATCGCCCGCGCGCGGTCGTCGAGGACCGCGACCGGCATCTCGAAGGGAGCGCGGCGATGGAGATTCACTCCCTCGGCGAGCGCGAGCAGCACGAAGAGCGTGGCGATGGCGCCGACGAGGACCTGCGCCGTGCGTCGCGTGAGTCCCGAAGGACCCATGGAAGCGGCGACGAGTTCGGGGGAAGGGGTCCGGCCCTCGGCGACGGCGATCGCGAGCGGATCGAGCCCGGGCAGGGCCAGTGCCACCTCCCGCGCCGAGCGCGGGCGCGAGGCCGGGTCCTTCGCGAGGCAACGCACGAGCAGCGCCTCGATCCCGGCATCGAGCTGGGGGGCGTGGAGCGAGGGGCTCGTCGGCTCTTCCGACGTGTGGGCCCGCAGCCACTCCGCGAGCGTGTTGGCGCGAAACGGCGCGGCGCCGCAGAACAGCTCGTAGAGGACCAGCCCGAGCGCATAGACGTCGCTCGCCACGCTCGCTTGGGCGCCATGGAACAACTCGGGCGCGAGGTAGGCCGGCGTGCCCGCGACGTCGTCGCTCCCGCTCGCCGCCGCGATCGCGAGTCCGAAGTCCGTGATGCGGGCGCGGCCGTCGCCGTCGATCATCACGTTCGCGGGCTTGAGGTCGCGGTGGATGACGCCGCGATCGTGCGCGGCCTGCAGACCGGCGCAGAGCTGACGCGCGACCTCGAGCGCCTTCGTCTCGGGGAGCTGGCCGATGCGGCGGAGGAGGCGCGCGAGGTCCTCGCCGTCGATGAACTCCATCGAGAGGAACGGGCGCTGCTCGAACGCGCCGATGTCGTGCAGGCGGCAGACGTGCGGATGCGAGACCTGCCGCGCATGCCGCAGCTCCGCGCGCAGCCGTTCGAGCGCCTGCGCGTCGCGCGCGAGGGCCGCGGGGAGGAACTTCAGGGCGAGCGTCTGGCCGAGCTCGAGGTCGTCGGCGCGGTAGACCTCGCCCATCCCGCCGCGGCCGAGCAGGGCGACGATGCGATAGCGGCCGGCGACGATCGCGCCGGGTTGCAGCGTGTCGGTGCTGCTCGGACTGGTCATGGGGAACGCGGCAGGACGAGGATCACTTCGAGGTGCGGGCCCGTGGTCCCACCCCGCGGAGGTCGATGGACTCGATGCCGAGCGCCCGCGCGGGCGAGTCGTCGCGCAGGCGGTGATCGGCAGTGGCAGCGTCGACCATGCCGGGATCGACGATGCGGGAGCCGCCATCCATACCCGCCGCCTGCCACGCGGCGAAATCGAGCTTCCCGAAGCGGATGCCCGCGGGCTCGCGGCACCAGTAGAGGTTGCGGTCGAACGCGCAGCGCAGATCGCTGAGATCGCCGGCGAAGAGCGGGCCCTGCTGCCAGACGACGAGGTTCCGGGTGAACGTGAACGAACGATGCTCCTCGACCCGGGTGCGCTGCACCTGGGCATCGCGACCGTCGATCAGGACGTTGTTGTCGAAGACGTTGTCCCGCCCGTAGTGCTGGTGGAAGCCGCCGTGCGTCGTGCGCGCGACGACGTTGCGCTCGGCGCGCAGCTCGCTCGTGCCCTCGTCGAAGTAGATGCCCCAGCCGCCATAGCGCCGCGCGGCGATGTCGTGGAAGAGGTTGCCCACAATGAGGGTGCCCGGCTGCACGCCGAGCGTGTAGATGCCGGCGAGGTCGGAGAGCCACGGGCCGGTGCCGTCGCGACGCGCACCGATGTGGTGCACGTGATTGCCCTCGACGCGCTGATCGCGCGCCGCCGACGGACCGTAGCCCCAGGTCCAGCCGATGGAGATGCCCGTGTAGAGGAAGTCGTGGACCGCATTGTGGAGGAGGCGGTTGCCCGGGCTCTGCCCGATCCAGATGCCGATCGCGGAATGGAAGATCTGCCCGCCGTCGCCGATGTCGCAGTCGGACACGGTATTGGCCGAACTCAGGTCGTGGGCCTCGTCGGGGATGGCCGTGGTGCCGATCTTGATCCCACCCGCCCCGAGGTCACGCATCACGCAGTACGAGATGCTGTTGCCGCTGCAGCCGCTGCCGAGTTCGAGCGCATAGCCGCCGAGCTGTGCGAACTCGCAGTCCTCGAAGCGGCAATTCCGCGCGCCGGTCGCGTGGATCGCCGCCGGCACGAGGATCGCGGCCTGGGAGAAGCCGCCGGCGTCGGGAGAGGGCCAGTTCGAGCGGAACCCGGCTGGGAACCACCACTCCGCGTGACGGAACGAGAGCTCGCGGATCGTGAGTCCGTCGACGAACTGGCCGTCCTTAGGGCGGCCGTCTAGGTTCAGGAGCGTGACGAGGCGCGGCACCCAGGCGCTCACCGTCGCGGGTTCCTCGCCGGGGAGCGGCAGGTAGCGCAGCGTTCCGGTCTTCCGGTCGACGCAGAACTCGCCGGGCTGGTCGAGATGGGCGAGCGCACCCTCGGCATACCAGAGGTCGCCGGCATCGAGACGGAACACGCTGCGTTTGGCGCAGCGCACGAGCCGCGTCCCGACGTCGACCGCCAGTACGGGGAGATGCGACTCGACCCAACGCGACATCACCACCAGGTCGGCGCCGATCGCGCGCTCGTCGAGATCCCCGGCGCGGAAGCGGAAGCCGTCGTTGCCGTGAGTCCAGTCACCGTCGGCAGCGGGGACGGCTTCGACCGGAAGCGTGTCGCGGTCGGGATGGCGCGCGAGGATGGCGCGGCGCTCGCCGATCCACAGCTCGCGCAGCTCTCTGTGCTCCGGACCGAGCTCGGCGATCCAGACGCGTTGGCCCGCGTGCTCGCCGACCCTCCACGACGCGATGCGCAGACCGCCGCTGAGCACGGCGCGTTCGCCGGCGCGCGATTCGATGGTGAGTCGTCCACCGTGCGCGGTGTGTTCGGGCCGGACGACGATCGGTGCGTCGAGCACGTGCGTGCCACCCGCGATGCGGAGGACGAGCGCAGTGGCGTCGCCCTGAGCGCGGCGTGCGGCGATTGCGTCGAGCGCGGCGGGCAGGCTCGCGTATGCGCTCGTTCCGCCGTCGGCGCTGCCGAGTTCGAAGGGACCCTGGCCGGCGAGCGGGGCCTGGGGCAGCGCGGTGGCGAGAGCGGCGAGGACGGCGAGAACCCCGAGATGTCGGACGCGATTCATGGCGGACGACTCGTGAGCGTGAGCGGGCTGCCCTTCGGATGCCGGCGGAGGCGCGGTTCGCGTCCGCGGCGTGCGGATGGCGCGGCCCGTCACGGTAGGGATCGCCGGGCGCCGAGGCTCGTTTGGCTTGCGCGTCCCGTGCGCGACCCGGACGCCCCGGCGTGCGGGATCCGCGCAACGGCGGCCAGGAGAAGCGCGATTCCGGGCACTTCGCCGCGGCGCCGGGAACGGTCCGGTCCTTGCCCGGCGCGCGTCATGAGATCACGGACGCACGCCGCGCTCGCGGCCCTCCTCGCGGTGCCCTGCGCTCCGGCGCAGGCGACGCCGCAGCTCCTCTGGACGAACCCCTGGTCGAACCAGGCCACGGTCGCGAGCTACCTGTGGACCTCGCCACCCGCGAACCTCGAGGCCGCGGACGACTTCGACGTGAGCGGGACCATCACGCGGATCGTGATCGACGCGAACGGCTGCTCGAACTGCGCGTCGCCGACGATCGCCGGCGCGGAGGTCCGCTTCTACCAATGGAATGCGGGCGCGGTGGGGGCACAGCTCCACCGCAGCTTCGTGCCCGCGGGCTCGCCGGGGCTGCGCTTCGACCCGCTCACGCCGCAGACGATCGACGTCACGTTGCCGGCGCCCTTCCTCGCGAGCGGCAGGCACTGGGTGTCGGTGCAGTTGCACTTCGTCGGCGGCGGGTATTGGAACGTCTGGGTCAGCAATCCGGGCAGTCCGCGCCTCTCGCCCGTGCGGGTGCGCGACCATCTCGGTTCGGGGACCTGGGGACCGGCCTATGCGAGTCCCTGGTCGACGACCCCGCTCCACGCCGACCTCACGTTCCAGCTCTGGGGCGTGCCGGCCGGCTCGTCCGGGCAGCAGCAGACGCCGTGCGTCACCTGGTCGGAGCTCTCGACGACCCGACCGGCCGGCGCGAACCACAGCCTGCTGCGCGCCATCAAGGTCTTCGCGCACGACGACGTCTGGGCCGTCGGCCATTCGACCATCCCCATCGGTCCCGACCGCGATCAGTTCACCACCGCGATGCATTGGGACGGGCTCCGCTGGTCGATCGTCCCGAGTCCGAGTCCCGGGCCTGCGCCCGGACTCATCACGTGCCAGCTCTGGGCGCTCGACGGCGTGGCGAGCAACGACCTCTGGGCCGCGGGCACCTACAAGATCCAGGTCCCCGGTGGCTGGGTGGGCCAGCAGGTCTTCGCCATGCATTGGGACGGCTCGAGCTGGACCGTGCCGCCGGGACTGCCGCTGCCCAATACGAGCATCGGCGCCGGCGTGAGCGGCTCGCGCGTGCTCGGCGTGAAGGCGATCTTCGCGAACGACGTGTGGTTCGTCGGGGATTGGCTCGACGTCGTGTCGTCGTCGAGCGGTCAGACGATCCGGCCCGGGCTGCTCACGCATTGGGACGGCTCCTCCTTCACGCAGTTCAACCAGCCCATCGTCACCGGTGTGGGGCACCAGTACTTCAACGCCATCGACGCGAGCGGCCCCGCCGACATCTGGGTCGTGGGCGGCGCCGGTGTCGCGGGCAACCTGCCCGGCTCGCCGACGCCGGTCATCTTCCATTACGACGGCTCGCGCTGGACCCACCGCGTCTGCCCGACGCCGGGCAACCAGGTGAACCTCTACGACGTCGAGGTCCGTGCGCCGAACGACGTGTGGATCTTCGGCATCTCGTCGACGCAGCTCCCCTCGCCGACCGCGACGACCTTCATGGTGCATTGGAACGGTTCCACCTGGACGCGCCTGCCCGGTCCGCCCGGCGGCGTGTCGAGCAAGGTCTTCGCCGCGAACGACATCTGGTCGGCCGGCTCCCGTGTCTGGCATTGGAACGGCAACGCCTGGTCGCAGTCGCACGCGTTCACGAGCGTCTTCGAGGGCGGCCTCAGCGCGATCGACGGGATCCTGCCGTGCCAGCTCTTCGGCGCGGGCGGTCAATCCCTCATCGGTCAGGTCTGGCCCTTCGTCGCGCGCCAGGACTCGCTCGCCTATTGGCACGCGAACGAGCGCATGCCCTCGGTCGCCGCGGCGGCCCCCGCATCCCTGCGCATGACGAGCCCTCCGCGCCCGGGCGGCTCGCTCACGGTCGCGATCGACGATCCGCAGGCATCCCACGGCGCGCCGTCGGCCTCGACCCTCTGGCTCGTCGCCCTCGCGCCCGCCCCCGGTTTCCCGACGCCGATGCCCTTCCCGATCGGCGAAGCGTCGGGTCGCCCCGGCGAGCTCTTCATCGACCCGACCAGCCTCGGCTACATCTCGCCGCCGGTGACGCGCGGCGCGGGGCAGGGACCCGTCACGCACGGATTGCCGGTGCCGAACGACCTGGCGCTGCTCGGGTCCTCGTTGTTCACGCAGGGCGTGATGCTCGACCCCGCGCAGCCGGCGAACCTGATCGTCACGAACGGTCTGGATCTGCGCGTCGGGTGGTGAGCGGCAGGCGTCTGGCCGCCGCCCACCGATGCGCGCGCAGCACCCGCCGTGTGATCGGATTCCAGCGCCCCGTCCAGTTCGTGTGGGCGACGGCGAGCTGGACCAGCGCCACGCCGAGCCCGACGACGACGAAGACCCAGGCGAAGAGCCTCGAGCCGCTGAGCCAGACGAGGCCGAGCGCCGCGGCGACGATCAGCACCGCGAGACCGAAGACGAGCGCGGCCGTCGCGCGCACGCCGCAGCGGCGCATGAGCGATCGCGCGAGCGGATTGGTCTCGGCGTCGGGCTCGTGCACCGCGCGCGGCGTGCTGAGACCGTCCAGGGCCTTCGTGACGAGGAGGGCGAAGGCCGTGACGAGGAGGGCCGCGGTCATGCCCCCTCAGCCCTGATCGCCGAACTGGTCGAAGAGCAGGCCCTTGCTCCGCTGGTAATACACGGGGCTCTGGCGCGAGCCCTTGTGCGCGAGGTCGGCCGCCACGCGGCGCGTGCGTTCGTGCATCGGCCG